>NZ_CAWNIB010000046.1:0-9050 GCF_963874405.1 Vibrio sp. V08_P9A1T1 | reverse complement strand
TTCTTAGTCATTCTATTGAGTTGTCTTTCCTGGTCAACATTGGCCAATGAGAGTTTTTATAAGTTAGGCGTTGGGGATCAAATTCGGATTCAAGTTTATGATGAACCAGAGTTATCTATTGAAACGCGTGTGGGTGACAGTGGTAACATTGATTACCCTTTTTTGGGACGAATTAAACTGAAAGGAAAAACGATTGAGGAAGTAAAAACTGTTATCCACAATGGTTTAATCGATGGGTATCTGGTTAATCCCAATGTTTTTGTCAGCATAGTCGAATATCGTCCCTATTTTATCAACGGACAAGTGAAAATATCCGGGAGTTACCCGTATCATCCGGGGTTAACCGTAAACAAAGCCATTACGATTGCGGGTGGATTCACTGAGCGAGCGTCTAAAACTAAGATCTATATATCATCAAGTGATGCTCCTGAGGCCAAGCCAGTAAAAGTAACATTGCTTCATAAAATTCAGCCTGGTGACATTCTCACCGTAGAAGAAAGCTTTTTTTAGGTAACTTAGTTGTATGGAAAACTCTTTAATTAAAAATCACTTGAACTCAGATGAAGTTATTGATATTCGTCAGTATTTTCATGTTCTTCTCAACTATAAATGGCGTATTCTACTTTTTTCTACAATGGTTACCGCCATCGCCGTATTGATTGCATTGTCAATCCCTTCGCAATATACCGCTCGCGCCTCACTGATCATCGAATCAAAGCAAGCAAAAGCTGTTTCGATTGAAGACATCTATGGTTTAGATACCAAAAGCCAAGAATACTATTTGACTCAAATAGAGATCTTGAAATCAGACCGAGTCGCAGAGGAAGTCATTAAACGCCTTAACCTTGCCAGCCACCCAGAATTTGACCCTACTGTAGAAAATAATCAAAAAACTGGGTTTAAATTCGATGTATTGGAATGGTTTCCTGTTCTAAAATCGTTCAAGAAAGAGCCAGCGGAAATATCACAGGAAGACCAAAACTATCGGACTAGCCGATTGGTTCTGGCTAAGTTTAAGCGTGGGCTAGAAGTTAGCCCAATAAGAAAAACTCAACTAGTGAATATTTTCTACACCAGTAAAGACCCTAAATTATCGGCTCAAATTGCCAATGAGATTGGTAACGTCTTTATGGATAGTCATATCGAAGACAAACTTCAAGTTGAACTGAAGGCGAATAGCTGGCTCAACAACCGCATGGGTGATTTGCGCGAACAACTAAAAAAGTCAGAAGCTCAACTACAAACATTTTTAAAATCTGAAGGACTAGTTGATATCCAAGGCGTTGAAAGCCTAGCATCTCAAGAACTTGAAGAACTGACCTCTCAATTGAATAAAACGAGAGACAGACGCGTTGCAGCTGAGACTCTTTATTTGGTCGCTCAAACGTACAGCCGTCAAGATGGTGACCTCTCTGCCCTTGCATCTATCCCAGAGATCTCTAACCACCCGACGATACGAGATGTCAAATTGGCTGAAGTGCAAGCTGAAAAGAAAGTCTCGGAACTATCAAAACGTTATGGTGACAAACACCCAAAGCTAAAATCAGCTCAAGCCGAACTAGCCTCTGTTAAACGCAATTTAAATTCCGAACTAAAACAACTACTAAACGGGATCAACAATGAGTTACAGGCTGCTAAGCAAGCAGAGAGTTCTTTACACCGGGAACTTGAGAAACGCAAATCAGAGTTTCAAAGCCTTTCCGTAAAAAATGCACGATATTCAGAGCTAAAGCGCGAAGTCCAAACAAACCGAGAGCTGTTTGATCTCTTTTTAAGTCGTCAAAAAGAGACCAGTGCATCGAGCGACTTTAATGCTACGATTGCTCGTTTTACCGATTTTGCCAATCCGCCCCTCGCCCCAAGTAAACCGAATCGTAAACTGATTGTATTGTTAGCGTTTGTCGCTTCGTTTGGTTTGGCGTGTGTTGTTGCTTTCATTGCTGATGCGGTAAATGATACATTCCTCGATGTAAAACAGGTCGAAAAACAGTTATCACTAAGCTTACTCGGTATTATACCGGCAATTAAAACTCGAGGTCCCCTGACGCTCAAAACCTATTTTGATTCGAAACACCGAGAGCTAACAGAAGCGATTAGAACCGTTCGGACTGGTTATTTACTTGCCAACACCAACAAAGATCATCATGTGGTAATGGTTACTTCTTCACTACCTGAGGAAGGAAAAACAACCTCGAGTATCAATTTGGCTTTTTCACTGGCACAAATGGAAAAAACACTGCTGATTGACTGCGATTTGAGAAAACCGTCGGTTGCACACCGTTTTGGCATCTCTGGTTCACAGCCAGGAATGAGCAACTTGCTCATAGGTACGCATACCATAGAAGAGTGTCTCTATACCGATGAAGAATCAGGGCTTGATGTTTTGGCTGCAGGAGTCGTGACAGACAATCCTCTTGAACTTATCTCCTCGCCTAAGTTTGCCTCACTACTCGAAGAGCTAAAGACACGCTATAGCAGAATCGTGATTGATACACCTCCATGTTTAGCCGTGAGTGATGCATTTATGCTGTCGCAGTACGTGGACTCGACCATACTCGTGATCAATGCTCCACACACACGTACTAAAGTGGCTAGAGATGTGGTCGGACGCTTAACGCAGCAAGGAGCGAGAATTGATGGCGTCATATTGAACAAACTGAACACCAAAAAAGCCTCTAATTATAGCGGTTATCATCAATATCAATCCTATTACGGCCCAGAAAAATAACCATGAAGGTCGTGAATCACCCTTTTTTAGCCCATGCTTTGCGTTTGAGCATTGGGCTAACTGCACTCGTTACTCTCTATTTTGCATTTCATTTTTTGACGGCGTCCATTTACGCGCTAGCAACAGAAAGAAATATCGACTACTGGACAAAGCACAGTGATGGTGTAACTTTAGAGCAAGTGAATGAGACAAAACTCATGATACTAAAGGCCCTACAACACCACAGAGACCATCCTCATTACCACAATTTACTGGGTAAGGTCTATGAGTGGGAAGCCTATTTGGGCGATGATGTAGATAAAGAGAGCCGCTTGCTCAATGCAAAAAAGGCCTACTTGGAAAGTGCATTATTGAGACCCACTTGGTCAGATACATGGGCTGATTTATTGGTGATTGAAACTCAGTTGAAAGGGGAAAATATTGATCTCTATTTTGCGCAAGCCGACAGATATGGGCCTTTTACACCCAAAGTGAACAACACACTTTCCCAGATTGGCCTTAACCATTGGTCTATTTTTTCAGCGCCGCAGCGAACTATCATTATTGATCACGCCGCAAGAGCATTAGCTCATCCTCAAAGCCGAGGAGAAGCCTACCAGTATCTAAAATCAAACGGTCTCTTAAAATTTACCTGTGCAGCTATTATTTATAACCCTCAACGTTATACTGAGAAAAATAATCTCTGCAAGAGAGCGCTAGAGTGATCTCGATGATAAAACATTATTCAATAAACCGGCCTATCGCCTTGTTCATGTTAGCCTTGCTTTCTCTTGGTACGGCTTCGCTATCACTGGCAAAAACACTGAATATTCATGCTGAGATACCGATATTTTTGGAAAAGTCACTCGGCGGTGATATTTATCTCCACTTTACACTTGCGCTATTCATTACCTTGGTTTTTATCCGAGTAATTTCCGCCACTCTTTCCCCTATACAGAGCATCTTTCTCGCCATAGTTATCGTCTCGACCTGTTGCGTAATTGATGAAAGTTTACAAATGTTATCGCGTTCACGATCATTCTCTTTGCTCGATTTAGGGGCAAGCTTACTTGGTATAACAATGGCCTCAATAATCTATTACGTTACTAGCAGACTTCAATCTTCAAACTTATGCTCCAAACTAAGACAACCTCGCGCATAAAAACGCCTTAAGAATGAGAATCGAACCCTTATTAACAGAAGTACGATATCACTGGATGTACTACTTCACTTATAATCATCGCAACAGTAAATCGTAGGCTTTTAGGACTTACCAATGAAAAAATCACTATGGATATTTTGGATTGCTATTTCAGCTTTGCTGGCTAGTTCAAGGTTATATGCCGAAACAGAAATTACTTGTTCACTTTATAAAAACCATAAAGTGGCCACAGACACAATAAGAGCCAGCCTAGAACAAGCAGACGATGCCATTATTTCTCTGCAAGCTTTAATGAAACTATGCCCAAGCATGGCTCTGGAAATGGCGGACCTAGCGTCTACTCTACACCCACAACTAGCACTCGATATCTTCAATACAGTATTTGACCATATATCGAGTGACCAAGTCGCAGCTTTGACTGCAATACTCGTTAAAAATGCACCTCAAGAGATGCGTTCTGAAGTCATTCAGCTTGCTGTCACTAAATCACCAGAGTCAGCTCAAGCTATCGTTGATGCTGTTATTGCAATGGATTTAATGGACTCAACTGATGTGATTGTTGCTGCAATCTCCGGTGGCGCTGACCCAGCGACCATTACTGAACCGACAGCGGCAGGTACTCCATCGGCTTTACCTGGTGGCTTACCTCCAGTCGCAACGGTGCCAGGTAACACCACAACACTTGGAACCGGCAATGGCAGTGGTGGTGGTACCGCTTCACCAAACTGATCGTTTAATTCGATACTTTCATCCAGTTTAGGGCAGGTATATTCCTGCCCTTCTTAATTGATATTAATAGTATGCGTCTAATAGAAAAATCCATTTTCCCAATATTTCTCATTTTTGTATTTTGGCTGCCCATACCTTTAGGTAGTAATCGCCCATTAGCATGGTCATTCAATGAAATCTGGATTGCATTGCTGCTTATTGCCTGTTTATTCAACTACTCTTTTGAGCATTGGAAAAACTGTCTGATAAGGGGAAAATTAGTCATCATTCCCATCGCACTTATCACTTGCTGGTCATTCATCCAAAGTATTCCACAACTTGGTATAACTCAGGATCCTAGTTTAGTCTTTGTCTCTGCAATCAAATCGCTCCACTATTTCCAGTTTTGTCTTATTGCTCTTGTCCTCATCGATACACCTAAAAAATTAAAACTTCTCGCAGTAGTCATGGTTAGCAGTGGAATTTGCCAAGGCTTTTACGCTGGCGTGATTTTGCTACTCAACCTAGATCATTCGATAATATTCAAGCTGCCACTAGGAAATAGAGCCTCCGGAAGCTTTGTCTATCATAATCATCTGGCAAACTTCTTGATGCTGAATCTCTGCATTGGATTTGGCTTATTAATTGCAAAACTCGATAGCTCACACAAAACCGGATTTAGAAATATCACTAAACAGTTTTTAGCCGTGTTGCTGTCTGATAAAGCCTTTGTACGTTTAGGGCTCGTGATCATGGTGATTGCATTAGTCTTAACACGCTCAAGAATGGGAAATATGGCTTTCTTTATCGCCCTAACCGTAGGTTGTGTGCTGTTGCTATTGTTTTACAAACCGAAACCCAAAAGTGTTTATGTGCTCATAATCAGTTTATTCATCATTGATACGTTCATCGTGAGCCAATGGTTTGGATTGGAGAAAGTCAAACAACGTCTTATTGAAACTAGCTTGGAAAGTGAATCAAGAGATGATGTTGTCAGATATTCCCTAGTTGCAATACAAGAAAGGCCTCTGACTGGCTTTGGGGCTGGTACTTTCTACTCCACTTTTCCTTCCTACAATCAAGGAAAAGTAAAACTGTTTTACGATCATGCTCATAATGACTACATCCAATTCACCTTAGAATCAGGCCTTGTCATGGTTTCGATATTAGGTGTAATGATCTTAGTCGCCGCCCAACGCGCATTTTATGCGTTTAAAAACCGCAGAAATAGATTGATGAAAGGCATCGGATTATCATCCATGATGGCTATTATTGGTATGTTGATACACATGAGTGTTGATTTCCCACTTCAAGCTCCCGCAACAACACTTTATTTCTTGCTGTGTTTATTGATGGGACACTGGGCAAATTCAATGCCGAGTCTAGTCACTCGTTCAAAATATTCCTGATATATAAAAACGACTTGAAGTTGCAGGTAAACGAATGTTTCCAACACCGCGCAGCTTCAAGTAGGAATGGTATACGTCCAAAACAATTCCTACTCCATATCTGGTTAATAAAAAATCCCTCGATTGTCTCGAGGGATTTTCAATTATTGAATTAAAACGATATCAATTAATCGAATACAAACTGCAAGCCTTCAACTAACCAGCCACCAGTCCAAACATTGATCTGCTTGATGCGTTTACCTTGCGGCACAGTGTACGTTTCAACTTTTTTGTTGCTCGCATAGTTGGTTGAGCCCAATAACACGCTAGAGCCATCCTTCATCGTGAACTTAATCGCCACTATGTGGTAACCACCCCAGTTATAAAGACCAGAGGTAACTTCCACGGATTGCAATTGATCAAGAGCAATCGGTGCTCTTAGCACACCACCGTTAGTACCTTGTACCGGGCCGCCCACCAAGTTATTGACCGTCGTGCCGATCGCATCGATCGCAAAACCAGAACGCAGATACATCTGGTTATCCGCCGTCACTACACGTTGTGATTGCTGAGTATTTGAGTAACCAAAAATTGGAGACTCACCACCCACCGTTGCACGTAATGTACTCGAACGGTATGTATTATGGCTCAACCAACTTGGCTCAACAAAAGTAGGTAAAGTGCCATCTTGATTGATGTTGGTCAGGTGGAAAGCGTGCTGGTTCCAAATACGAGTCGCATTCTTCCAAGGTTTTGCATTGTCCGCCGATTCATAAACAAACACACCATGGTTAACGACATAGTTTTTATCAAAATCATTAGCAACAACAATCAGCTCTGCATTATTGTCACCTTCCAGATCGACCACGATAGGATATTCCCAAAGTGTCGCCGTTGAGTGCGCTAACGAAGCACGTTCTTTACCCGTTTTTCCATCTAATACTCGCACACGAGCATGATCTTGTACGAGTACTTCATCGATACCATCATTATCAAAGTCATAGGCAGACACACCAATTTTGCCGCTGCCAGTATCATCGTTCGCAACAGACCAAACGCGCTCACCTTTGCTGTTATACATATCGACAGCGGCATAACCCGCGTAAACAATCCCTTTTACATCCAGATCATTGGTACCATTTAGCGTAGCTAACTCAAACTGAACACCGTCCAACAGCCAACCAGCGCTCCAAGCTTTAATACCTTTAATACGACTACCTGCTGGTACAGTAAAGCGCTCGGTCTGCTTGGAATAAGCATAGTTTTTAGAGCCCATAGAAATCACGCTACCGTTGCTCATTCTAAAATCGAGCGCCAATAAATGATAACCACCCCAATAGTATTTACCCCAAGTCAGATCAATCGCTTTAATATCTTTGACGTTAACTGCGGCATTAAGATTACCTCCCGTACCACCGACTAAAGTCGAAGCAGAAGCACCAATCGCATCAATCGCGAATCCTGAACGAACAGATATTTTGCCATCGACCGCCAAAACAATAGAAGCAGGATTGCTATTAGCTTGATAACCATAGACTTTTGAGAACTCACTCGTTTCAACTGCTTGAGCTTTGCCTAAAAAGTTAGATACCGCCTGCACACCACCGCCTGGATTGGCAGTATTATTGATTTCCCACTTAATGGTGCCATCGTGTTCTAGCACAGCAAAACGTGCGTTATGCCCAGTAGATGCAGAAGCAGGAACTGAAGCGATAATCTCTGGCTCAGCATCATTATCTAGGTTAACCAGCGAAGAGAACCAAACTGCATCATTGGCATGATATTGCCAATTGATCGCGCCGTTATTTTGAAACAGAGTACCACCTGAAAAGACTTCTTGTTGCTGATCGCCATCGACATCAACGTTGATCGATGACGGTGCCCAAGGGTGGTTAAAAATCAGCCCTGTGTGGTAGTTATACACACCATCTGCAGCCAGAATTTCGACGCTGCCATCATGGTCTAAATCAGCCAACGTGATATCACCAACAATACGCCAGCCACTTTCTGTGGTTGTGATCTGTTTTTTGATGTTGCCTTGGTTATCCAAAATCGTGATGAATTGATCGCGATTGTTGGTTGTAACAATTTCAACGATTCCGTCACCATCCAGATCGCCTACGGCAGGAGAATAACGCGCATCCGCGATCACACCACCATTCGCATAACTCCACAACTCAGAACCATCCACACCACTTAAAGCACGCACTAAACCGCCATTGGCATATTTGTTTCCTTCAAATGTCACTACGATCAAATCTGCGACATCTTTTTCATCAATCTTGCCATCGCCATTGTCATCATTCAGTTGCGCGGCAACCGGCGTAACCATCACTTGGTTAGAATTAGGTTGGAAAGCACTGCCTTGCCAAGACCACTTAAGCTTCATATTGAGTGCAGAGCTGTCACCTTCATAAGGAACAACACGCATTGAACGAGGCTTTGAGAAATCAAGAGTTTCGCCATTGTAGGCTGTGACTGCTCGCATCTGCTCATTTTGAGTATGACCACCAAATACCGCTAAACGGTTATAAGAGAGGTTATCCCAATCACTCAGCATGACACCTAAACCTTGTGGCGCTTCCACATCCACTTCATGAGTATAGATATAAGCAGGCAATGAGTAGCCTGAGCGCTCACCCTCTTTCAAACAGAAACGCTCACCCGTTTGGCGGCTAACGATACAAGCCTCAGGATAAGTTTCAGAAGCCAGCACTCGCATTGAGCGTGGTTTAGAAAAATCTAAATAAGCGCCGTTGTAGGCCTTAACATTCTTAAGATCTTCGTTGCCAGTATAACGATTGAACACAGCCAAACGGTTATAAGACAGGTTGTCCCAATCACTCAGCATGACAGAGACACCACTCGGAGCCTGTACATCGACTGGATGAGCATAAATCCAGCTAGGTAGGGAGTATCCCGAGCGCTCTCCTACATTCAAACAATATTTTTCGCCATTCAAGCGGCTGATAATACACCCTTCGGCTTCATTCGTTGTGGCTTGAGCCACGGTGCTACTTAGCGACAAAAGACTGACAGCAAGTGCAATATATTGAGACGTCATCTGTAAGACTTCCTTTACTTG
>NZ_CAWNIB010000045.1:0-9141 GCF_963874405.1 Vibrio sp. V08_P9A1T1 | reverse complement strand
TTTCGATAATATTGTACTTTTCATAACAAAAATAAACGGTCACGTCATTTTGCCAATCAATATGGGCCAAAATATCAACGGGTAATGATTCATCGTCACTTTCCCATTCTTTCATCCAACTGATTTCATTGATCCAACTGCCTGCTTTACGAGGCCAATCTTGAGAACTTAACCTCTCTGAATCTGGGCTTTGAGCACTGATATTTTCCAGCCAAAACTGAGCCGCTCTGGCTTGAGACATGGGTTTAATATGCACCAGATCTTGCTCAGGAACTGGCATTGATTGGTGAGTGAAAATCCATTTTCTTTGGTATTGATCCAAAGGCAAATACGACATTGAATTTCCTTAATGTTTTAGCTGACTTGTGAATATAGCCGCTTTACTTTTAAAACGATAACCCATTAGCTTGGGCGCCAATCAGCATTAACCAATGCTGTTAGGTTGTGATCTTCCCATTGGCCATCAATGAGCAAATAATTTTTAGCGTGACCTTCGGCCTGAAAGCCCATTTTCATCAACACCGCTTCACTGCGTTTGTTGATTGGCATATAACCAGCCATGATACGGTGTAGGTTTTGTACCTTAAACATGTAGTGGCACGCCATTTTTAATGCACGGCCCATGATGCCTTTACCTTGTGCATTCTTCGCTAACGAATAGCCGAGATTACAAGCATAAAATGGAAAGCGTGAGAGGTTACTAAACGAAATGGTGCCAAGCATGTCACCACTGTTAATATCGATGATGAGCAAATAATAGCCTAATTGCATTTTATGCAGCTCACCAAGTTTAATCAGCCGCTGTGCCCAACCGTGAGCCTCAAAAAACGCCGCTTCTCGCTTAGGTTCCCAAGGCCGTAAATGTTCACGATTACTCGTAAAATAGGCGGCGATCATCTCCGCATCTTCAAGTTTTGCGGTTCGCACTAAAATATCATTGTCCATTTCATACACTTGGGACAAGGTGCTGCATGACTGCATCAATTTTTCCTAATTCCGTAGTCGCGTAGCTTATTGGCGATAGAGGTGTGTGATACGTTTAAACGCTTAGCCAACTTACGGCTTGAAGGGAAAGACTGATATAAACGTTCCAAAATTTGAGATTCATACTCTTTCATGATGTCATCTAATGAGCCATCAAGATTGACATGGGTATTGCCAGTATGAACGGTTTCAAGCTGCGGCAGATGGAAGAGGTCCACTGTTAACTGATTATCAGACATCTCCGTTAGCGCCCTGAGCACCATGTTGTCCAACTGTCGTACGTTGCCTGGCCATTGGTAATGAGAGAGCTGATCCGCCAAATCTTCCGCTAGTAGTGGTTTGACCATACCCATTTTCTTAATGTGTTTCGCCACGAACAGTTCAAGCAATGGCTGAATGTCGTTAGACCGCTCACGCAAAGTAGGAATACGGAGAGTTAACACATTCAGACGATAAAAAAGATCTTCACGAAATGCGCCTGATTCGGCTAAATCTGCCAACTTGTGACGCGTCGAGGCAATCACACGAACATTAACATGAACTTCATGCTCCTCACCAACGCGGCGGAATGTACCATCTTGCAAGAAGCGCAGTAGTTTAATTTGTAAATGAGGGCTCATCTCCCCGATTTCATCGAGAAAAACGGTGCCGCCATTCGCCTGTTCAAAAATACCTTTATGGCCTTGTTGATGATTAAATGACCCTGGCGCATGACCAAACAACTCCGTTTCCGCAACATCATCCGGCATTGAAGCACAACTCAGAACTAAGAAAGGAAAGGAGGCACGGTGAGAGCGATTATGACAAGCCTTGGCCAACATCTCTTTACCCGTTCCGGTTTCGCCTTCTATAAGCAAAGGTTGATCAAGCATTGACAGCTTCTTAGCTTGGCTAATGAGCGCTTTATGGCGGTTAGACACTCCGACAAAATGTTCAAAACCAAGGTTATTGTGTAAAGGCAAAGCATCATCGACGACGCCGCTAGGGCTTTTAGAACGAATCATCATCATGGTACTTGCCAAGGTGGATTCTTTCGACTCACCCGTAATATAAACAGGCATCATCTCCATCAGATAATCGAGACCATCGTGCACGATCTCCTCACGTTGTCGTGCTTTGTTGCCTTCAAGCCAGCGTGATAGGTTAAAGAAAGGTAATAATGCAGAAATGGGCTGCCCTATCACCTCTTTCTCTGTTTTGTTAAACAGCGATAGTGCTGAATAGTTTGCCATATCAACAAACCCTTTCAGATCAATCGCCAGCACCGCATCAGGCACGTTGTTGAGTAATGAAATTAACTCGGTGTTATGCCGCTCCATGGGCATGAATTGAATTTTCCGAACATCTTTTACGCCAGAAATTCGGCGAATTTCAGCCATCAATTCACTGAATGTTTCAAAATCAATGTCAGGGCAGTTGAGGTAAATAATGCCGATGACATCGATTTCAATCCCACGCAAATCAATGTTTCTCGATGCAAGAATATCGAGCAGTTCTCGGGTTAGGCCGAGTCTATCTTCACAAGAGACTTCAAGACGCACTTAAAAATCCTAATAAAAAGTGTCAGGAAAAGTTGACAGTAGTTTCTATCAAGCCTTGTATGGCGTCAAGTTATCTCATGTTTTGAGGTTCACATTCGGGCATATTATTTGATAAATGTTGCTTATTTCACCGTAAGCGCGGCGATTCTTGCGACGATCTGTTTGCGAATCGCCCCTAATTTTACTTTTCTGTCTGGCTGCCATGTCATCGGCCTGAGCAGTGCCATGGCTTTCAAACCAAGACGAGCGGTCAATATTCCCACTCCTAAACCTTGCCCTGCCCGCGCGGATACTTTTCCGGCTAAATCCATAGAAAGGAGATCCATGCTGGCGTCGATGGCGAGTTCGCTGGCACCTGCCGCAGCCATATTAATCAATACGGACTTAAATAAAGAGAGACGAGACCAGTAACCCAATGGCACTCCATACAGTTTTGCCAGTTGATCAATCATAGTGAAATTACGCCATGCCACTAACAACATATCTGCGATGGCTAAAGGGCTAATTGCCACTAGTGCTGCCGCTTCTGTTGAATATTGTGAGACGATTTTGGTTGCTTGTTTATCTTGTTCACTCACCACCATAGCATCGTACATATCGAGTATTTCAGCATCGCTGTGTGAAGCATTAACGCTGTTTAACCAACGATCATAGGCTGGGCTTTCGGTTTTTATGCCACTTTGTTTAGCTAGAGCTTGGCAGAACGCGAGCCCATGACCAACGCTGTCGGTTTGCATAAGCTGTTCGCTTTGCTCTTGAATACTAAAATGATGGCGAAGTGCTCGTAACTTCCACAGCTCTTTGATTAAGGTACTTAAGCCTAACGATGCCAAACCAGCAATAAATCCCGCCCAGCCTAATGCTAACCAGTCCGCTGATTGAATCGCCGTGATAACTGAATCGATAGCTTGCCAACCGATTAAACCTGCAAAGCTTATAACTAATGCCGCAGCTCGCCATTTCCGACCTTGTGATGGACGAATGATTTGCTCCAACTCTTTTTCCGCAGCACTCTCTTCATTGCTGATCGGCATTGGAATGAAGGCTTCATTATTTTGAAACTGCTGTTGAGCCGTAAGCTCTGGCGTACTCTTCTGTTGTGGTTCTAATTTTTGATTAAAGATTTGCTTGGTTTTTAAATCACTCATTTCAGCTTATCTCCAATTAAATATTCCAACGCTTTATCTAAACGGATATGAGGGCAAGGTTCATCACAGCTAAATGCTCTTGGTTTAAAACTGGTGAATTCAAACCCTTGATGCTGCCAATACTCTTTGTTAGGTAACTTTTTCGGCACATCGCCGGGGAAAATGGTCAAAGTTTCGCCATTGAGCGTCACGCCTTGTAAGGCTGGAATGGTGCGCTCACCGCTATCAATAAAACCCGCTTGTGTGGCCTGTATCGATGCCATACTGATGCAACTCATCTCAATATTCTCATAGGCGGCGCTTTGCCAAGCCGGATGAACCATCTGCTGCAGTAACGACACCAAATGCGGGTGTTGTTCAGGGGTGACATGATCCGCTTTGGTTGCGGCAAACAGCACTTTGTCTATCTTGGGTGCAAACAGACGCTTGAGTAAACCATTACGACCATAACGAAAGCTATGCATAATCTGTTCAAGCGCACGACGCATATCCAAAAAGGAGTCGTAGCCGTCATTGAGTGGAGATAAGCAATCGACTAACACAATCTGCCGATCAAACGTGGCAAAATAATTTTTGTAAAAAGCTTTCACAACCTTGTTTTGGTATTCTTCATAGCGTGCTTTTAACATGCTGTAATTACTATTGGGAGCCGGCTTCTCTTCACCGTACGGATTACGGCATGGAAAAAACTGCAGTACAGGCGCACCTTCTAGCTCTCCCGGCAACACAAAACGCCCCGGTTGCACCCAATGCAAACCGGCATTTTTACACGCGTGCAAATACTCCGTAAACAGCATCGACAGTGAAGCAAGCTTTTGCTCATTGGCGTCTTGTGTTACATCGAGTTTAGCTAACCCCTCAAGCCACGGCTCGGCTAATGAGGAACGTAGTTCACTTAGCGCTGAAAACTGCTGTTCTGACCACTGTTCATAGGTCATTTCGAGCAGAGGCAGATCCAACAGCCATTCCCCCGGATAGTCGATGATATCGAGATAAAGTGTGGCCGTGTGACCAAATAATTTTTTACTGCGCTTTTTAGGTTTGTATTTGATCGCTAGGCGAATCTCGCTGACGTCACGAGTGGGCACAGGCCAATGTGGCGGTTCGCTGTGTAACTGTGACATCGCTTCATCGTAAGCAAAGCGTGGAACCATTAAGTTAGTTTGAGGGACACGTTTTGCACCCACAATACGTCGGTCACGCGTTGCGGAAAATAGCGGTAAATTATCATGGGTAGAGGTGTGCAGTAATTGGTTCACTAAGGAGGTAATAAAAGCCGTTTTCCCCGCTCGCGATAACCCCGTGACAGCAATTCGAACGTGCGAATCTAATCCACGGTTAATTAAATCAGTCATTTCTCGACGAATGTGCTTCATTCACTCACTCCACTTCATTTGATGACGCTACTTTATGTGTATTCACCTTAATCAGAGATGAACAAAAAGCCCCTGACAAGAATCAGAGGCTTAGGCTTTTTTGGCCAAAAAATTCGCTGTTCTGTGTTGAGCCGCTCACATCGGCTCAATCATCTTCTATTAATTTATAAATCACAAACAATGCAGCCTCAAGCATCACCCATAACACGCAGGTGATTGTGACGTACTTATCATCGAAGATGCTGATGCCATGTAGAATAAGGTCATAGCCGAGGAAAACCCCAACCACAATAGCGATAATAATTTGTAATATTTTAATAAAACGAGGCATCTACCCTCCTAGTTTTGCAAATGAGCATTTCAATTATCTACTGATTTATAGACGATAACTGCAGCCTAAGCTGCAGTTATCGTGAGAACGCGATGAGATCAGATTAAGCTTTCTTTTGAGCTTCGGCAATCTTCACTTTCCATGTGTCTGGGCCTATTTGGTGAGCATTCGCGCCACGCGAGTCCACCGCAACCGTGACTGGCATGTCTTCAACTTCGAATTCATAAATGGCTTCCATACCTAAATCTTCGAATGCCACCACGCGTGCTTTCTTAATCGCTTTCGCCACTAAGTAAGCCGCGCCACCCACCGCCATCAAGTAGACCGCTTTGTGGTTTTTGATTGACTCCACCGTCGCAGGTCCACGCTCTGCTTTGCCTATCATCCCCATAATGCCCGTTTCATCAAGCATCATGTCGGTAAATTTGTCCATGCGAGTCGATGTCGTCGGGCCTGCTGGACCAACAACTTCATCACCCACCGCATCAACGGGGCCAACGTAATAGATAAATTTACCTTTAAGATCGACGCCTTTAGGCAGCCCTTCGCCATTTTGCAACATTGCTTGGAGTCGTTTATGTGCGGCATCGCGGCCCGTTAAAATCTTACCGGAAAGAAGCAGTGTTTCACCGGTTTTCCACTCTTGAACCTCTTCTTTAGTGACCGCATCAAGGTTGACGCGGTGCGCGCTTGCTCCTGCGTCCCACACAATTTGTGGCCAATCTTCTAGCTTTGGTGGTGTAAGTTCAGCAGGGCCCGTGCCGTCTAGCGTAAAGTGAACATGGCGGGTCGCCGCGCAGTTAGGGATCATACAAACAGGTTTAGACGCGGCGTGAGTCGGCGCTGTTTTGATTTTTACATCCACAACGGTGGTTAAGCCACCAAGCCCTTGCGCACCAATGCCTAAACGGTTCACGCGGTTAAAAATATCTAACCGCAGTTCTTCTTCCGCATTTTGTGGACCACGATCAATCAGTTCTTGAATATCGATATGCTCCATCAATGATTCTTTAGCAAGCACAGCCGCCTTTTCCGCGGTGCCGCCAATACCAATGCCGAGCATACCCGGAGGACACCAACCCGCCCCCATCAAGGGTACGGTTTTTTCTACCCATTCAGCAATGTCATCGGAAGGATTGAGCATTACCATCTTGGTTTTGTTCTCACTGCCGCCGCCTTTGGCTGCGATTTGAATGTCGACTTTATTTCCTGGCACCATATTGATATGAACGACAGCAGGCGTATTGTCTTTAGTATTAATACGCTTACCAGCAGGATCCATTAATATAGAAGCGCGCAATGGGTTATCTGGATTGGTGTACGCTTGACGAACTCCTTCATCAATCATTTCTTGCACCGTGAGATCAGACTCCCATTGCACATTCATACCAATGTTGACAAAACAAGTGACAATACCGGTATCTTGGCAAATGGGTCGATGCCCTTCTGCTGACATGCGCGAGTTAATGAGAATTTGTGCGATCGCATCTTTCGCAGCTTGGCTCTCTTCTCGATGATAAGCCTTTTCTAGCGCTTGAATGAAGTCCAGAGGGTGGTAGTAAGAGATATATTGAAGAGCGTCAGCGACACTGCTGATCACATCCTGCTTGCGAATTACCGTCATTGCGTGCCTCGTTATTGTTATGCTTCTCTTGACTGTTACGTGTTCCTCATTCAATAAGCGGTAAGCTTCTCAGCAAAAAATCAACTTATTGATGTGATTCAATCAAGTAGCAGCTTTTAATTTGCATTTTATGATACTCTTGCTTTACTCAACACGCCATGCAGTGATCGGTCTCTTTGTCACAAATTACGCAAATGAACAACAACGAATTCAATCATATCCAAGTTAACGCACTGACTTACCATGTCGATCTCGCTCACCAATTGTTTTCTAAAATCGAAGACTGCCCGTGGGCTATGCTGTTGCGCTCCGCCTCTAAGACGCATATCGATAGCCGTTTTGATATTTTAGTCGCTGAACCACTGGCCACCTTAGTGACACAAGGGGATAAAACGACGGTATGCGAACCGCAGTCTCGTTATGATTCTCAGGCAGACCCATTCCAACTGCTCAAACAGTTGCAGCAGCAGTATTTGCCCGATGTTCAAAGCGATATAGACCTTCCTTTCGTGGGCGGTGCACTCGGTTATTTTGCCTATGACTTAGGGCGGCAGATAGAACGAATTCCAACGCTCGCTGAGCACGATCTATCCACACCTGATATGGCGATTGGTCTCTATCAATGGGCTGTGGTCGTTGATCATTTGCACCAAGCCGCCTACGTGGTGGGCAATCATATTGATGAAGCATGGCAATGGCTCAATGCTCAGAGTTCAAAAAATAACGACGATTTTGTATTACGCTCTGATTGGCAATCCAACATGAGTAAAGAGAGCTACCAACGGAAATTTGAGCAAATCCAGCGCTATTTGCTCAGTGGTGATTGTTATCAAATCAACCTTGCACAGCGTTTTCAAGCGCATTATGAAGGCAGTGAATGGCAAGCTTATCAAAAACTGGAAGCGTTTAATTGCGCACCATTTTCGGCTTTTATTCGCTTAGAGGAGTCAGCGATTTTGAGTGTCTCTCCCGAACGTTTTATGCAGGTCAAACACAACATCATCGAAACTAAGCCGATAAAAGGCACCCGACCAAGAAGCGATAACCCCAGCATTGACGCCGCTAACGCGGCAGACCTTGCTTGCGCAGAAAAAGATCAAGCAGAAAACTTGATGATCGTTGACCTATTACGAAACGATGTTGGCCGTGTGGCAAAACCGGGGTCTGTACATGTGCCTAAGCTGTTCGATATTGAAAGTTTTCCTGCCGTGCATCACCTTGTGAGTACCATTCGCGCAGAACTTGATTCTGCCTATTGCGCGGCCGATCTATTAAGAGCCAGCTTCCCCGGAGGCTCAATTACTGGCGCACCAAAAGTACGTGCAATGGAAATTATTGAGGAGTTAGAGCCTCACCGCCGTAGCGCTTACTGTGGCAGCATCGGCTATATTAGCCGCCACGGGACAATGGACAGCAGTATTGCTATCCGAACTTTGGTGGCAGAGAAGAAACAACTGCACGTTTGGGCTGGTGGCGGTATTGTTGCCGATAGTCAGTGTGAGCTTGAATATCAGGAGACACTGGATAAACTGAGCCGAATTTTACCTGTGCTCGAACAACCTCGTTAACCTTTCCAAGGTTTATTGAACTAGGCTAAAAAGAGGTAGACGCAAAATCCGAATAGGTAACGAAAATGAAGAGAAACAGCGTACAGACTGCGACCCCCTTGACAAAAGATCGGCTTATCCAGCGCTTTCAGTTGCAACAACCTGTGCCTTATCATGAAGAATCTATCCGTCGTGTGGCACACCTTGCTCCTCAAACCTTACGCAAGGCTTCAGTGTTAATTGGTTTTGTTGAGCGGAAGAATGGTTTAAATGTGGTATTAACCAAGAGAGCTGCGCACCTTAAACATCATCCGGGACAAATCAGTTTTCCTGGCGGGAAATATGAGGAAGTCGATGGCTCGCTGCAGATCACTGCGCTTCGTGAAGTAAGAGAAGAAATTGGAATTTTAGCAAACGACATTACTATTTTTGGGCAACTGCCTGAATTGGTTACCGTCAGTAAATTTGTAGTGACGCCCTTTCTTGCTTTTATCAACCCCAATTACAAGGCCATTATTGATACCAATGAAGTGGACGAAATATTTGAAGTTCCCGCCCACCATCTGTTTGATCGAAACAAACTCTATAGC
>NZ_CAWNIB010000044.1:0-34741 GCF_963874405.1 Vibrio sp. V08_P9A1T1 | reverse complement strand
CTTTACATGGATGATGATTATGTTTGAAAAAGTTGTCGCAGCTCCGGCTGACCCTATTCTTGGTTTAACCGAAGAGTTTAAAAAAGATCCTCGCACTGAAAAAATTAACCTCGGTGTTGGTATCTACAAAAATGAAGCAGGTGAAACACCTGTTCTTGCGACAGTAAAGAAAGCGGAAGCGGCGTTGCTTGAGTCTGAAAAGACCAAATCCTATCTCACCATTGAAGGTACTGCTGAATATGGGCTCGCGGTACAAAAACTCCTGTTTGGCGATGAATCTGAGATTGTGACGCAAAAGCTCGCAAAAACGGCGCAAGCGCCGGGTGGTACTGGTGCACTGCGTGTAGCTGGTGAATTTATTAAGCGTCAAATCGGCGACGTGAAAGTGTGGATCAGCAACCCAACATGGGCAAACCATCACGGTGTTTTTAATGCGGCTGGTTTAGAAACCACGCAGTATTCGTACTACAATGCCGAAACGAAAGATAAAGATTTCGCAGCGATGCTTACCGATCTTGAGCAAGCTCAAGCGGGTGATATTGTTCTTCTACACGGGTGCTGCCACAACCCAACTGGCATTGATCCAACCGATAAAGAGTGGGAAACGTTAGCAAAATTAGTCGCTGATAAAGGGCTTCTTCCTCTGTTTGACTTTGCTTATCAAGGTTTTGCGAAAGGTGTTGAAGAAGACGCACAGGGCCTACGTACTTTTGCGAAATACAATAAAGAGATCTTAGTGGCGAGCTCATTCTCTAAAAACTTCGGTTTGTACAATGAGCGCGTGGGTGCGTTTACTATCGTTGCTGGCTCAACAGATGTCGCTGAAACAGCTTTCTCACAAATCAAAGCGATCATTCGTTCCATTTACTCAAACCCACCAGCGCACGGTGCTGCGGTCGTTACTTATATCCTCAACAACGCCGAACTGCGCGCGGAATGGGAAAACGAAGTGACAGAAATGCGTGAACGTATTCAAGAGATGCGTGAGCTGTTTGTTACCACCCTAAAAGCCGAAGGTGTGAAGGCTGATTTTAGCTTTATTGAACGTCAAAATGGCATGTTCTCTTTTTCTGGTTTGAACAAGGAACAAGTTGCTCGTCTGAAAGATGAATTGGCAATTTACATCGTCGGTTCCGGCCGTATCAGTGTGGCAGGCATGACGAAATCGAATATGGGCCCACTGTGCAAAGGTATTGCAGCGGTTCTATAATCGATAATGATAAGAAATAGACAACAATAGCCGCCACTTGTCGGCTATTTTTATCTTCAATTCACTGAAATGGAACTTGATTCACATCGAAGCGCGTACACTTTCCCCTCTTGCCTGCAAAGCACGTTCTTTTCATGTACTATAACTCTCTGAATCCTATGTCCAATGCCACCGATGTAACCGGATCCCTTTGACCAGTTACATCGTTTAGCTGGCTCACGACGTCAGAATCCCACAATATGAACTCCGAAACACAAGGAAGCCTCCATGGAAGCAGAATTAATTGAAATCAAGAACTTCCTTGCTCAGTATCCACCGTTCAATGAACTACCTGAAGAAACACTGATCGAAGTGACGCAGAGCGTAGAAATCTCCTATTTTCGACAAGGTACACCCATCATTCATTTTGGTGATCATATCCAGGACTTATATTTGATCCGCAGCGGCGTTGTCGAGGTGTACCGTCGCAAAGGCGAATTATACAACCGCCTAACCGAAGGCGGTTTATTTGGTCAAATGGGGCTATTGACCAATAACCGTGTTCGTTTTCCGGTCACAGCGATTGAAGATACGCTGGTTTATTGTATTCCAGAGGCAAGGTTTCAGGATTTATATGACAACTATGATTCCTTTGCTGATTTCGTTGAAGTGCAAGATAACGCGCGCCTTCGCCAAGCCGTGCTGAGTAAAACAGAGCAGAATGATCTCACCACCTCGAAAGTGCGAACCTTACTCAGCCGAGAAGCCCCTTTCGTTTACAAAACAGAAACCATTCAACATGCGGCGATCAAGATGGCGGAAGAGAGTATCTCTTCACTGCTGGTGATTGACCCTGATATTTTGCAAGAGAGTGACGACGATAACAGCCCGGTAATCGGCATCCTGACTGACCGAGATCTCTGCACGCGTGTATTAGCCGTTGGCATCGATCCTAATCACCTCGTTACGGAAGTGATGACAACGGAGGTTATCTCATTAGATCATAATGCTTATGTCTATGAGGCCATGCTGAAAATGCTTCGGTACAATGTTCATCATCTTCCTATACTCAAAGAAAAAAAGCCGATCGGTATCATTGAAGCGACCGACATTGTTCGCTACGAATCACAAAACTCATTGCTGCTCGTCAGTCGCATCTTCCAGCAACAAAGCGTTGAAGAGTTAGCCACACTGTCGCACCAAGTCAAAGACAGTTTTGTTCGTTTAGTCAATGAAGATGCAAACTCACATATGATCGGCACGGCGATGTCAGTGATTGGCCGTAGCTTTAAACAAAGAATCATTGAACTTGCCGAAGAATTACTAGGCTCGCCGCCTATTCCATACTGCTTTTTAGCCTTGGGTTCTATGGGCCGTGATGAACAGTTAATTGTCACGGACCAAGATAACGCTTTAATTTTGGACGATAGCTATGAAGAAACACAGCATGGTGCTTATTTCGAAGCGTTCGCCAAATTTGTCTGCGACAGCTTAGATCAATGCGGTTACAGCTACTGTACGGGGGACATTATGGCCAGCAACCCGATGTGGCGTATGACTCGTAAAGAATGGGAAGCCTGCTTTGCCGATTGGATAGATAACCCTAACCCTAAGGCGCTATTGAATGCATCCATCTTTTTTGACTTATACGGAGTGTGTGGCAGGACCAAATGGGCAGAACAACTGAATGGGTTTATTGTCCGTCGAGCACGCAAAAATAATCGATTTCTTGCATGCCTTGCACGAAATGCACTGAACCGCACGCCACCATTGGGGTTTTTCAAAGACTTTGTGATGGAAAAAGATGGACGACACAATAACACCATCAATTTAAAACGTCGCGGCACTGCACCGTTAGCGGATTTAATCCGTGTGCATGCATTAGCTGTCGGTTCACGTTCTACCAACTCGTTTGAACGTTTAGATGACATCATTGAAGCCGGAATTCTACCCAAAGGACGGGCGCAAGATCTGCGTGACGCAATGGAGTTTATAGCGATGGTACGCATTCGCCACCAAGCGGCTGACGTTGAACAAGAAATAGAGCCAGATAACAATATCGAGCCAGAAAACCTATCTGATTTTGAAAGACGTAACTTAAAAGATGCGTTTCAAATCCTAAGCAATGCGCAAAATTTCTTGAAATTCCGTTATCAAGCCAGCAATAACTTTAAGTGAGAGTGATGATTAAACAATGGTTTCAAAAACCGAGCATCGATTGGGTAGCAAAATATGCCAATAAGCAGTCGTTGGTTAACCATCCATTACTCAAAGATTTTTATTCAAGGCCGATTGCTAAGGGTAGCACGCCAATCGATGAAATAGAGTTTGTCGCTTTAGATTTGGAAACAACGGGTTTAAGTGCGCAGCATGATGACATTATCACCATTGGCTTGGTGCCTTTTACCTTAAACCGTATCTATCTCAACCGCTCTAAACATTGGATAGTTCGGCCACGCCAAGCGTTAAAAGAGGATTCGGTGGTTATCCATGGCATCACACACAACGATATTTTAGATGCGCCAGATTTGGCAGAAGTGCAGGAGTCAATACTGAAGGCCTTATCTGGAAAAATTGTTGTAGTCCATTACCGTCATATTGAACGTAGCTTTCTCAATCAAGCATTAAAAGTGCGATTGGGTGAAGGCATTGAGTTCCCTGTGATCGATACTTTGCAATTGGAAACGGAAATTCAACAACGGTTACATGGAGGTTTATGGAACCAGTTAAAAGGGCAAAAACCACAATCAGTGCGTTTAGGGCAAGCGCGAGCGCGTTATGGGCTACCAGCGTACACCCCACACCACGCTTTAGTTGATGCTATTGCCACCGCGGAATTATTCCAAGCACAAATCGCTCATCATTTTGATCGGCAGCAAAGTGTCCGAACGTTGTGGCTATAACTTTTTGATTTTCCTTTAAAGGGATTCTTTCAAGGTTTAGTACCGTGCTTGACACGAGCAAAAAAAGAGGAACCCATGTTAGGTTCCTCTTTTTAATCACATCTCGGCTTTTACGCTTAGAACTTACAGCTTAAAGCGACGAATTTCATTTTCTAACTGATGCGAAAGCTCAGAAAGTTGTGATGCTTGTGCTGCTGCTTCATGCGCTTCTTGTGCAAGATCGTTAGAAACATCGCGGATCCCTTCCGTATTGCGAGTAATTTCCGACGTCACAGAAGCTTGCTCTTCAGCGGCCGAGGCAATTTGCGTCGCCATGTCACTGATGCGCTCAACTGAATTATGAATTTGCATCAAACTTGCTGCAGCGGCGTTCGCATCATCTACGCTGGTTCCAGCAAGCATACGGCTATCACCCATAATACCAACCGCTTTACCCGTCGTTGATTGCAACGTTTCGATCATCTGCTGAATTTCTTTTGTCGAAGCATGTGTACGTTGGCTAAGCACACGAACTTCATCGGCAACCACGGCAAAGCCACGGCCTTGCTCACCAGCACGCGCCGCTTCAATCGCCGCATTCAATGCCAGCAGGTTAGTTTGCTCTGCTATGTTTTGAATAGTCGCCAGAATCGTATTGATGTGTTTACCGTGTGCTTCCAGCTCAAGGATAACATCAGTGGCCACTTGAACTTCTTGAGCTAGATTTTGAATCGAACCTTGTGTTTGTGAAACTTGATTCGAACCATGTACGCAAGCCGTTACCGCTTCGCCAGAGTTTTGAGCGGTATGATCCGCGTTACCGGCAATCTCTTGTGTAGCTGCGGCCATTTCATTGATGGCCGTAGCCACCATATTAATTTCATCTTGTTGTAAACGGATACGCGCACTACGCTCTTTGGCTTGAGCGGCCGTCTGTTTTGACTGTTCAGACAACGCAGCAGAAACAAAGCTGAGCTTAGAAACCATGGTGTGCATGTTACCGACAAAGGTATTAAAGTTTTGTGCTAATTGCCCAACTTCATCATCACTTCTTGGTTCAAGACGTTGAGTTAAATCACCGTCTCCGGAAGCAATTTCCTCTAAGGCTTTGGATACTCGGCTAAGATCTCTAAACAAAAAGCTCACTAACCAAGAGACGATTACAATCACAGCAATAGTAATCACAAGCGCAGTCACAATCAGGCCGGTAAGCAAAGATGTATGCGCTGCTTCTTCCGTTGCACGATCCATTTGGATAGCGAAAATCCAATCGGTTTGCGGCACTTTGGCGAAGTAAAATAGCTTATCAACACCTTGTAATGACGCGTCTTCAACGGTACCTGAAGCCACTGCTTGCTCTATCATGTTCATCGTCAACGTCTTCGACAATGACGACACTGGTTTTAATAAGAAATTTTTATCTGGATGCGCTAAAAAGGTTCCATCTTGCGCATCAATCAACATCGCGTAGGCGTTTTTGCCCGCATCTAAACTGATGACATCTTGGATGAGCTGATCGATTAACACATCGGCACCAACGACGCCGACAAATTGCCCATTGCGACGCACAGGCTCTGCAATTGTCACCAACAGTGCATTGGTGATCGCGTCTTTATAAGCGGGGGTGATAATTTGCTTATTCGCTGAAACGGCATCTTTATACCAAGGGCGTTGGCGAGGATCATAGTCAGCACGGTTACGCTCAGGGTGTGAACGATACATCTCACCTTGCGGTGTACCAAAGAAAATATCATCAAAGCCACCCGCCTTGCGAGCTTGCTGTAAGAAAGGGACGACATCATCTTGAGCGGTGTAGTCATTAAAAGCAGTTGAGATCTCTTTACGGACCACAATCCAGTCCGAAATGCCTTTCGCAGCGGCAGCTGACAAGCTTTCTGCCCGCGAATATACGCCATTTCGAGTTTGTTCAAAAAGTTGATCAGCGGCTAGCCAAGTCAACGCGCTCGCCATAACGACGACGGCAGAAAGACTGGCACCGATTAGCTTTTGCTTTAGGGTCAATTTCATTGGGTTACAAAATGTATGAAGCGGAAAAGGTGGCGAATATTAACCAGATTTCGCATAAGTTGCACTAATTATGTATCTATTTTTGACACAATATAACCTTTTGCTTTTACTAAAGTTATTAATTAATGTTGTCATGACGACTGTCAAAAAAACAGCAAAAAGGCGACTAAAAGTCGCCTTGATGATTGAACGTCCATACCCTTCCCACTTAAAGCAGCCTTGGGTATATCTGAATTAGTGCTTAGATAATTCGGTTCGCATACCTAACAGTAGGCTCACACACATCAATAGTAAGACGATGGTAAATGGCAGCGCCGTTGATATTGCCGCAGCCTGCAACGCTTCAATAGCATTGGTGCCACCAATCCATAACAAGGCTACGGCGATAGCGCCTTCCATCAACGCCCAGAAAATACGCTGTAGGACAGGGGCATCCACTTTGCCTCCAGCAGTAATACTATCAATAACCAGTGACCCTGAATCTGATGAGGTGATAAAAAATACCAACACTAACACAACCGCAATCACTGAAAGTAAGGTGCCATAAGGCAGCGCATCAAACATTTGGAACATCGCCAGTGGCACTTCGGTCAAACCATTCGCGCCTAATTGGCCAACATTGTTGATGACTTGATCAATCGCCAAACCACCAAATACAGACATCCAAATCAAGGTAACAGCAGTAGGTACTAATAATACGGCGGTGAGGAACTCGCGGATAGTACGACCTTTTGATACTCGCGCAATGAACATTCCAACAAATGGTGACCATGAAATCCACCAAGCCCAATAGAACACTGTCCAACCTTGGAACCAAGCCTCGTCAGTTCGACCGTGCGGGTTACTGAGTGGGATGATATTTTCAATATACGCCATTAATGTGGTTGGAATGGATGAAAAGGTTACGGTATAGCCAATCAGTGCAACTAAAATCAACAGCAAGAACGCAACGATCATATTGATGTTACTGATGACTTTGACACCACCATCAATACCACGCACCACGGAGACCACTGCCAATAAAGTAACGACGGTAATCACGACAATTTGTAAGCCCATTCCGGCATCAATGCCAAACACATGATGAATACCACTAGCCGCTTGTTGAGCCCCCAGCCCTAATGACGTTGCTAAGCCAAACAATGTTGCTAATACAGCCAGAATATCAATGATGTGCCCTGCCCAGCCCCAAGCGCGATCACCAAGCAACGGGTAAAAAATAGAGCGAATAGAAAGCGGAAGCCCTTTGTTGTAAGTAAAGAACGCCAGGGAAAGCGCTACCACACCGTAAATGGCCCAAGGGTGTAAACCCCAATGGTACATGGTTGCACCTAATGCTAGTTTAGCCGCTTCGGGTGTGTTGGCTGCAACGCCTAAGGGCGTCTCATACCAACCGGTAAAATACGCCACAGGTTCAGCGACACTCCAGAACATGAGACCAATACCCATCCCTGCGGCAAACAGCATAGAGAGCCAAGAAATAAAAGAGTAGTCTGCTGTCGCCTCTTGGCCACCTAAACGTATTTTACCAAAGGGAGAAACAATCAAGCCTAAGCAAAACAGCACAAAAAGATTACCCGACCAAATAAACAGCCAGTCAAAAGTGCCAATAATTTTCCATTTAACGCCATCAAGCACGCTCTTCGCAACCTCAGGATCAACGACTAAAGCGGCGACTAAAAATAGCGCAATAAATCCGGCGCTAAAGCCAAACACTGGGTTATGAACATCAAACCCCCACTTTTGCACGTTATCTTGCCCGACAGTGTAGTCAGTACTGTCGATACTGTACTTATCAATACCTTTTGTCATTTTACCTCTCTAGAAATCTAGACATGATTTTTCAGTTGAGATTAATAACCATGAGAACGAAACAATTTTAAGACAAAAACCAAAAATAACTTCGTACTCATAGCAATTTATTTTTTCAATATGCTGAATACCCTACCAAAATCACAGAAAAAATCCACTAAAAAGCAACATAAAATGCCATAAAAGGCAAGAAACAAGCTTTAATGGTTAAACTTCAACCAATTTAGGGTGAAAATCGAAAACAAAAACATTCGAGCACTAATCATTTTACATCTCAACTTATACACTCATCATCTTAGACCAAAACAAAAGAGGTCGAATGCTACTTTTCAAGTGAAAAGAACTGCGCTATGGTCCCCGCTTATTAATAACTTTCTTTTTGGGACAATGAGTTTGGAAAAACATGAAGAAGTTTTGATCTCAATTCGACAAATTATTCGCGCAATTGATCTGCACTCTAAAAAACTGAATAGAGACGCTGGGCTTACTGGTCCCCAGCTTATTCTAATGCGTTCAATTCAAACCCTTGGTGAGGTGACTATCCGCACATTGTCGGATCATACGAACATGAGCCAGGCCACTGCCACCACCATTTTGGATAGATTAGAGCGCAACGGATACGTACAGCGAATTCGCAGCAATACCGATAAACGAAAAGTGCACGCCCATTTAACGGACGAAGGTAAGAAGCTGCTAGAAAAGGCACCGCAACCATTGCAAGAAAGCTTTGTCGAACAATTTAGGCAGCTTCAAGAGTGGGAGCAAAGCCTGTTGCTCTCATCAGTACAACGTTTATCTTCTATGATGAATGCCGAAAACATCGATGTCGCGCCGATGCTCGAAATTGGCTCTATTACCAAAGAAGAGTAGCTTTGATTGCATTTTAAAATTTGATCGTAAAAAAGCCTCGGGGCTACCGAGGCTAATTCATTCACAACGAACAGCAGATTAAATGGCTTTATAGATAACTTTGTTGCCTGCTAACTGCTCTTTCACTACCAAATTTTCTTCTACTAGTTTCTTGAGTGCGCCAGTGGCCCAAGCGGCAGCTTTCGCATCTTCTTGACCAGCACTTAAGCCGATCGATTTAGGATTCATACCTTCTGCGTGGTTAGCGACGATATCTAAAACCTGTTGCTGTTTTGGCGTTAACGCGACATCCACTTTTTTAGAGTTCGCCGCAGCTTTCTCCACAACTACTTTTGTTGCAGCGGTTTTTGCTACGGTCGATTGCGCTGTTACAGGCTTTGTTGATTGAGAGGCGATCAAGTTTGCAACAGTCGCTTTAATACGCTTTTGCAATTTTGCCTGCACCTTACGCTTATGAGCAAGTCTCATCGAATATTTCTCCATTTCACTGCGTTTCAAGCAGTGGTGAAAATTTGAAGCGCGTTTTATATCAAAAATCGTCCTCGATTTGTAGGGCATAGCACAGATTGAGGGGCAAAAACGCATTTTGATGCGGTAACTGACTACAATTTATACAGGTCGCAACAGCCAACAACGATGCTGTAGCTCGAAGGAGTTTCACTGGTTTATGCACACCCAACATTTGTCTAATACGCGCTTTTCTCTGCAATCACCTATGGTGAAATGGATCAATACGACTTGTATCATCGCTTCAATTTGCATTGTCATGTTCTCATCCAACATTATTCATGCGCTGCTGTTAGTAAGTGCACTGGCAGTGACTCTAATCACCTTCTATCTTTTGATTTTGAAAGGAAAAGTTAGCTACACCCTAACCGCTACCCATTTTCAGCAGCATCTCTTTAAAGGAGGTTGGGTCGTAAAATGGAACAATATTAGCCGCATTGGGGTATGCAGTTATGAATATCATGGTTGGCACCAACCTTTGCCTTGGATTGGGATCAAACTGAAGGATTATTCACCTTACCTTGAGAGTGTGTGTCCCAGAATCGCTAGTGAGATCTTGCTCAGCCAGCGCGCGCTGCTCTACTTAGGAGCAAAACAACAGCGCAAAGAGACTCAATTTGAAGATTTGGTACTCGACAACGCACCTTACACTGCGCCAAACGGTAATTACTATCATGGTCTTATGGCAATGTTAGCCAATCGGATGCGCTATCAACGGCAATTTTTTGATTATGATATTTTTATCTCAGCGCACGATCTGGATCGTGACGCCGAGGCGTTTGTAGGGCTGATTCGGCGCTACCTCGCGGCGGCCGAACCAGACTAAGACATGATTTAATGGGCGCAGAAGGAACACTCTGAGCCTAATCAAGATCAATACAGGGGCATTTCATCTGCGACATAAGGGTTATTGGCACGTTCACGGCCAAAAGTCGATTGCGGACCATGGCCGGGCACAAACGTCACATCGTTGCCAAGTGGCCATAGCTTAGTTTTGATCGAGTGAATAAGGGTATTGAAATCACCTTGCGGGAAATCCGTACGGCCGATACTACCGTTAAACAATACATCACCAACAAACGCCAATTTCGCTTGCTGGCTAAACAGCACCACGTGACCGGGCGTGTGGCCGGGCGTGTGCAATACTTGTAGAGTTTGAAGGCCAAACTTCACTTCATCACCGTCATTAAGCCATTGGGTAGGTTCAAAGGCTTCCGTCAGTGGAAAACCAAACATTTTGCTTTGACCTTCGAGGCCTTGTAGCCAGAAGTTGTCCGCTTTATGTGGTCCAATAATATCGACGCCGCCCAACTGCTGCGCCAGCGGTTCGGTTCCACCGACATGATCTAAATGACCATGAGTAAGAACCAAACTGACCACTTTTACCCCGAGTTCATTGATCAACATCACGAGCTGTTTCACATCACCGCCAGGGTCAACCACGATCCCTTCCATGGTGTCATCACACCAAACGATAGAGCAGTTTTGAGAGAAGGAAGTGACGGGCACCACTTGATACTTTAACGACATACTAAAACCTTGTTCGAATTCGCAGTTGGCCGAACTATGACATTGACACTTTCATTTGACAAGTCACGAACAGCCTTATGACCAATGACGTACAGGCCCAGTATCAATGTGCACAAAATCACTGCTAGGATAATAACCAACACCGCCAGCGCCCAATTCGATCGCCGCTTCGCGTACTTGACTCAACTGAACACCATCTAACCGAAAATCAATTGCTTGGCCTAGCATATGGAAACTTTTCTTAGCAACCCCCGAGGAGTGAGTGCGCAACATTTCATTGGTGGCAGGAGATCGATAACCAGAGATGATTTGTACTTCTGCTTGAGTGCCAAGTAGAGATTGAATTTTCGATATTTGGTCAAATAGATTTTTGTCCATTGGATGGACTTCGTTGCGGCGGAAATCACGGCAAATATGGTTGAGCCGATCAAGCTCAGATCGAACATAACGAACACCGTTGAAATAACAGGTTTCAAGTGTTTCACCGGTATGTAAATTATTCATCGCGAGTATGCGAGAGGTTTCAGGGTACGATGCCAATACTATTTGGGGGGCACACGCCGCTACAACTACACCACTACCAGCCAATTTTATAAAATGACGACGAGAAACTAACAAGGTTGGATACCTTCACAACTGAATTTATTTTCAACAAGCCCGGACACTACCGGACTCCATTGTGAAGATCAAATGCATAAATTGTGCTCGAAATGCTCAAGAGAGTGCTACAGCATCGTTACTCTTTGAACATAAAAGAGATCTTTATTAAGTCATTTTTTTGGTAAATTGAGAGACGCATCCCTGCTTACTTAGGTGACCACTGTTTTAGCAGTATCCATTCACCCATTACTGGTACTGAATGCATCATAACGATAGATATCATCTCGGTAGTGCAGTTCCCCACCTTCATACCAAACGGTTTGATAGATGATGTGTACGGGGATGCGCTGCTTTAATGGGATCGTGCCATTCGCTGGCCCTTCTTTACCCGTTAATTTATCACCATTAATACCTTGGGTTTCTAATATCATCGAAGCAAACTTATCAGCATTTTGTACTCGAATGCAACCCGAACTAAAGGCTCGCGACGTATTATTGAATAGATATTTACTCGGCGTATCATGTAGGTAAATCGCTCTGCGATTGGGCGTATTAAATTTATACAGACCTAATGCATTATCTTGCCCGGCTTGCTGACGCATTCGGTAGGGAAAAGAGGCCGGATTCACCGCAGACCAGTTGATGTTGCTTGGGTCAATTTGATCGTTCGAACGCCAGCTCGAAACAATATCAATATTGTGTTGACGCAAATAGTTTTGATCTTTTTTTACCATCGGCAGAATATCTTCAACCATGATTTTGTGTGGCACATTCCACGTCGGGTTTAGGATCAAAGAATCTAATTTGGTGCTCATGAGTGGCGTTTTGCGTGAAACTCGGCCCACCACCACTTTAGACTGAAAGACTTCTTTACCTAAATACCAGTAGCGCATATCAAAACTGGGAACGTTGACTACGATCTGTGTCTCTTTTGATTCTGGCCACAAACGAGTTCGCTCTGCATTTAATGCCAACATAGACAAGCGTGCCTGCAAAGACAAATTTAACCACTTTAAGGTCTCAGGGCCAATCATGCCATCAGCTTTTAAACCGTGCATCGCTTGAAACTCTTTCACAGGTTTGACCAAGCTGTTGTCATACCAAGTTACGTCGTCACGCACTGTGCTAACATCGATATTAACTAATGATAAGCGGGCAATAAGCACACTACGTTGTGAGAGCTTATCGCCAGGTTTTTTTAACCCTTTTTGGCTGTACAACGAGAGCGCTGCATTTTCAGTACTGAGCAAAAAATCATAGGCGTGTAGCAGTTGATCATAAGCCGCGTTGTTGGGCGCATAGCCATTGAGCAGATCGCCGATACTGTTAACTTCTACCGCAACATGAAGGGCGAACAAGGCTTCTTGGCTTGGTGGAGCAATCGCAGAGTTGAGCTTACGTTCAAAGAACCAAGCCATACCGACTTTGGGAGCTTGCTCGGCATAACTCAAATACAAAAGTAAAGTATCGGTCGCCAGCAGATCGTATTCGTTGAACGCTTGCTGATTCCGGTACGCTTTCATTTGCGCTAACTGGCGTGAAAATAAAGGGCTAAACCCCGCTCGGCGAATCACTTCCAATTGATGTTCAAATTGACGAACAATCTGCTCATCTTGCCAAATGCGCCGATTCTCATTCTCTTGGTAAATTCGTTCGACTAAATGCGGATATTGGATAAAAGATTGCAACGAGGCATTCTCTTGCGAGACAGCAAAAGGCTGTACCTTCTCGGCAGAGTAAAGAGAAAAGCTACTAAAAATCAATAATAAAGCAAATAGGATGCTTTTACTCATTCCGATCTATCCAACAACGCTGATTCACGTTTCAGTATGGCAAAAGAAACGGCTATCTGCTAAACGTTGTTGTCGATATCAACAATATATTCATAAACTCTCATGCAATGAGAATTATCATTAAACAAATTTAGTTCGCTTACTCAGCTTTTTTGGCGAGAGTAATCAATGGCAGACCAGTGATTGTCCCATTGGACATTACTACGCGTGCGTATTTCAGGTTGAGGATAGGGTGAATTAACGACCAAGCCAGCTCCTGAACTGACTTGGAACTGCTGATCTTGCACTACCACGCCAGAAGCATCCGGCAAAGAGGCCAACTCAACCAGTTGCAGTGTCTCTTTTGACCAAATACCGTAACAGTTACCTCGTGGAGAAGTCGCTAAAATCCATTGGTCGGTCGCCGCAATACTGGCAATGTAATGGTTGAATCTTGCCCATTGTTCAGGCTCTGCCAAAAGCGGAATGAGTTCGCCACCTTGGTGATGTAGCGCTACCAAAGGTGGATACTCTTCCGGCTGACCTCGGTATTGTTGGCCGCACAGCACAGTATCTGCACCATCATGAGCAAGATGGCGGATGCTCAAATGGTGGTCGTTCAATATCCGTTGCTCAAGCACTTCTCCTTGATGAGAAAGGTAGGTCAAGCTCGGCATCATGCTCTCTACGTTGAGTGGCTCTCGGCCGAAGGTATGCACCCCACCCACCCCAATCGCGAGTCGGCCATCTGGCATCACAATGACTTCGTGAGGGCCAATACCAAAACCACTGAACTCAGCCACTTTTTGGTAACTGTGCTGCACATCATACACACCAATAATGCCGCGACTTGTCGCTTTCTCGCCTTCGGTTGCATAAAGCCACGCACCATCATTTGAGTAAACGCCGTGCCCATAAAAATGTCGCGTGGGTTGCGCCAGTTGCAATTTGATGAGTTCTCCATTTTGATAGTTAAATACCATCAAAAACTCGCCGGGACGACGGGCAAAAGCGACCGCATGCGTCAAGGTAGGATGGATAGCAACACCGTGTCCCCTTGCAGGCAAAGGTAATTGGTGAATCGCTTGACCTTGGGCGTCGGCTACAACGGCGCGAAACTGCGAGCCTTTATGAATAGCGCAACCAATCAAAGCGGGTTGTGGGTCGTCACGACGAGTAGTGGCGCACCCCAGCGGCAGCAGGGGCGCTGATGCGCTCAATAACGCCGCTTTCAGTAGCGTACGCCTTGTTAGATCAGTCACCATCGGTTGCATTAAATCCTATCACTACACCTAGCTCTACCGCGACTTCATCATGCAGTAAATAATTGAGTTGTTCGAACTTGTTATAGAGCGCAAGCACCTCACGGTAGCCTGCTTTCGTTTGCAATAAATCAAATAAACTGGCTGTTTGCGGCCACGTTTCCAACATCAAGGATAAATGTGCTTTTACGCGCTCGGCCATAGCGACTTGATCTCTTTCCCGCAACATCTGATCTAAACCGTCTTTTGCTAAATAGAGTGCTTGCATCGCTTGCACATTCTTTTGCAGGTTATTCAAAGAGACTTTGGCGCGCCACGATTCTGAAAAATAAGGGCGTGGCTGGCCGATATTGGCTAAGGGGCGGCTCAGTTTTTTCATGCTGTAATCAAGCTGATTGGAGAGCAGCGCAATGTATTCGGCTTGCCAAGCGCTCAGATCCAGCATCAGCCATGGATTCTGTTGCCACTGCTCAGCAATCAAATGAGATTTCGTCGCCAAATTCGCGCTGATCGCTTGTCCAATCATACAACCAGTTTCTACTTGCTGGTTTTTCAGAAGCGGCGATTGAGCATCGTAGAGTAACCATTCCAATGCGCCAATCCCCTGCACTGTGACACTCTGGTTTGCAATCTGCTCCTCACTCCAGTGCTTGCCACTGCTCGCTAACAGGCTCATTTTTCGCCCGGTAGTGTCTTTTTTATCTGGCCAAAATTGTACGTTCCAACTTTGCTCGAGTGCTTTAGCTGGCCCTCTCTCTTGCCCTTGTAAAAACATCCACGCCCCAATAGTTTGCTGCCACTGTTCTTTCAGCAAGGGCAATGCGATATCGCCCAGCTGACATTGCTGATCAAATAATTGAGCAAGCTGGTGCGATTGTTGAGCAAAACGCTGCGCCGCAGCAAATTCAACCTCATAAACACCTTGGCTAACATGATTGTTTTTTTGCGGCTCAAGCGCTGATTTCGGCGTGGGTTGGCAAGCCGAAAGTACGCTGGTAACCGCTATCGAAAATAACAGAGGAAATTTCATGCTCGCACCCTATAAAGAATTAAGAAAAGCGATCAACGCGTTGCGTTCGCTGGCATTGAATTGACGTACTTTCTCTTTGGCACTTTGCGCTTCACCACCGTGCCAAAGTACCGCTTCCATGAGATTACGCGCTCGGCCATCATGTAAAAAATAAGTATGGCCGCTCACCTCTTGCGTATAGCCGATCCCCCACAAAGGCGGGGTACGCCACTCTTGTCCATTAGCTAAGGCTTCAGGACGATTATCGGCTAACCCTTCGCCCATATCATGCAGTAGTAAATCACTGTAAGGATGGATTTCTTGCTCTGACAAGGCTGGGCGATCCATTCTTTTTACCGTTTTAAGGTCAGTGCGGTGGCAACTCTCACAGCCAACTTGTTTGAACAATGATTGACCCAGCTTCACTTGTGGATCGTCGACATTACGACGCACTGGAACGGCTAAATGCTGAGAATAGAATTCGACAAAATCAAGAATGTTGTCACTGACCTCAGGGTCGCCGCCGTTAGGTAAGGTTTGACAGAGTGTTTGCTTCTCGGTGCAGTTTTCTTTGGGGAATAAACGGCTGGTCAATCCTAAATCGCCGTTAAACGCCGCGGCATTCTGTTGCATTAAACTAGGCTGCCCGGCTTTCCAACCAAAACGCCCGATGGCAAAATCTTTTTTTTCTACATCCCAAACACGGTTCACTTTGCCAGAGATACCATCGCCATCACTATCTTCAGGGTCTGCCATTGCTAATAAGCTGGCATCAGCAATGCTTTCAAGTAGGCCAAGGCCAATCATTGGCGGGGCGACACGCGCCGAAAACTGAGTATCAGGATGCATATCACCATAACCAAGTTCAGTAATTTTTAAATTAGGTTTGCGTAACATCACTTGGTGGCCATCCGTAAAAGCAACCGCAACCTCTTGATAAGCGATTTGGATTTGTCCTTCTGCTTTTTGATCGGGCAAAGCGAAATCTTGTAACTGTCCACCATAGACGGGTTCGGGGATCCCCCCTTCTTTGGCGTAGATCGCTTTTTGTTCATCCGTCACCGCTGGAATACTCAGGCGAACCAACATCGAAACGGCATGTGTGTCATTTTTTTCTGGCGGATGGCCGCGACCATCTTTGATGTGACAATTTTGGCAACCATTGGTGTTAAAAAGCGGCCCTAAACCATCTCTTGCATCGGTAGATGATGGCGCTGGCACCCAAGGGTTACGAAAGAAACTGTTTCCCACGCTAAAATCGAGCCGTTTGCTCATCGGCAAATTGGCCGCAGGAAGCGAGTAAGCATTCGGCCCAGCTTTGGTTGTACTGGTTTTGCCACCCGATTTCACCTCATCGGCATAAACGGGGTTGGCAAACAAGGTTAGGAGCGCGACGGTAAAAAACGATCTCATTGGGCTTTTCTCAACATCTTTATTCAGTGTAAACGTGGAAAAGGGCTCATCTGAGCCCTTGGATTTTTCATCTTATTATTAGAATTCGTGGTCTGCAGTATCTGGATTAAGGTTATCAATTCCAATCACTGAAGCGGTACGTTCTATCGAAGCGGTTTGAGCCACTAAAGCCATAATGGCTCCATTGACTATCGCGTTGCCTTGAGGATTGTTAGCCGCGATCAATTGATCGAAATGCTGATTATCTTTTTCAGCCGACGTGACTAATTTGCCGACTTCAGCGCGCGCACTGTCAAACTGCTTTTGAATCTCTTTGGCTGCTTGTGCATCCTTTTGTGCCACTAAATCATTCAGGCTTGGGCCTGTTAGTACCTTTCCGTCTTGACGCTGGTAAGAACCCGTATAAAGGTTGTAAATACCTTGTTCATTGTAGTAATGAGAGTTATGAGTATTATCCGAGAAACAATCGTGCTCATCTTCAGTCGAGTTTGCTTCTAGCGCCACTTTCATACGCTCGCCCGCTAATTCGCCCAGTGATAAAGACCCCATACCAAATAGCATCTTACGCAAACCATTGTCTGCTGATTCCGCAAGTAATTCGTGACGGTAATTGGCTTTTTCATCCGCAGACCACTGTTTTTCCATCCATGCCAAATCTTGCACGAGCAGCTGAGCTGCCGCTTTTAAGTATTGAGCACGGCGATCACAATGGTTATTGGTGCATTCGCTACCCACGACAAAATCCGTGTAAGCACGAGCACCGGCTCCCGCATTGGTGCCATTTAAATCTTGGCCCCACAGTAGAAACTCAATGGCATGATAACCTGAAGCGACGTTAGCTTCAGAGCCACCGATTTCGTTTAAGCTGGCAATCAGCTCTGGTGTGATAGTGGAGACATCAATCGCTGTCGCACCAATTTTCAACGTTTGGTTGGCAATGATGTTGGCGCTGGCGCCTTCATTGCCCAGTTCATATTGGTAATCGGTAGCGACGTAGTCAATCAGCCCTTCATCAAGAGGCCAAGCATTGAGTTGTCCTTCCCAATCGTCAACAACGGCATTGCCAAAACGGAAGACTTCGGACTGCTGGTAAGGCACTCGCGATGCTAACCACGCTTGTTTCACCTCTTCCAATTTAGCCGCCGAGGGAGTCATCAAGAACTGATCGATTGATTTTTCTAATGATTGAGCGGTCGTCAGCGAATCAGCAAACACGGCATGGGCAATATTGGCATAATGTTCGACCACCTGCTCCTTAGTGACGGTAGCCGCAAATGACGCACTACTTGCGATGGCAAGTGAGGCCGCAATTGACTGAATAAGAAGCGTGTTAACTTTCATGGGAGCATCCTTGTTGAGGCGATTTGAGCGTTATCTTATGGTAGTGCTAATTATTATCATTTGCACTTTTAGTCGCCGATAATACAAATTATCCATTTTTTTGCAAGGTAAAAACGCCAAAAACCTCACCGAAATGAGGTTTTTGGCTGTCATCTATAAGTCTGAATTATAGTTTTAAGTTGTGTTTGCCATGGGAAACTTTGGCCTTGAGGTAATTTTCATTACCCGACTTAATATGTGCCGCGGTATTCACGACCTCTACAATTTCAATACCATGCTCCTTCAGCTCACGACTTTTTTTAGGGTTATTAGTGACTAAACGAATCTTGGTCACATTTAACGCTTTCAACATCTGCGCCGCTTCAGTGAAATCACGCAGGTCGTCACCAAAGCCAAGATGATTATTGGCTTCATAGGTATTCATCCCCGCACTTTGTAAGCGATAGGCATCAATTTTGTTGTACAGACCAATGCCTCGACCTTCTTGACGCAAATAGAGGATAATGCCGCCAACTTCGCCCATTTTATTAATGGTTTCTTCTAATTGTTCACCACAATCACAGCGTGATGAGTGAAAAACATCGCCCGTTAAACACTCTGAATGCATACGGACTAAAGGAGTTTCCTGTGTAACATCAGCGGATTTAAAAATGACCGCAACATGTTCTTTGTCTGTTTTCAGTCCTCTAAAAGAGAGTATTTCGGCGTCAATATTGCTTTTTAGACCGACTTTGAAATCCACTCTGGCTCGTACTTCCGCCATATCTACACTCACTTGAATAATTGCTTGTTGCAATGCTGAATTGATTTGCATTCGAATTGACCCATTGATGACCTAACTATGGGGATAGATACTCCCCTTTTCAATAAAAAGATCACTTGCTGAGAAATGTTATAATATAACATTTCTCAGCAATCAAAAGAAAAAATCTCACCACTTCACGTTATCTTGTTCGGTTCAAAGACAAAACACGTTGATTATTAGACTATATTCCATAGTCAGGACTCACACTCAACATCCAAAATAAGGAAAAATCATGCTGATAGGTTTCGACATTGGCGGCACCAAAATTGAAATTTGCGTACTGGATAAATCAGGAAACACCCTATTTAAACACCGAACCCCTACCCCACATGAGTACGAGCTTTTTCTAAGCACCTTATGTCAACTGGTTGCAATGGCCGAAAGCGAAACGCAAACTCACTGCCAAATCGGGATTGGACTTCCCGGAGCCATCAGCCCAGCGACAGGGCTTATCAAAAATGCCAATTGCACTTTTTTAAATGGTCGAGATTTAAAAGCTGATCTGTGCGCTCGCCTGCAACGCAATGTTGTTATTGCCAATGATGCCAATTGCTTTGCGCTGTCTGAAGCGGTCGATGGTGCCGCCAAAGATGGCAACGTAGTCTTTGGCGCGATTTTGGGCACAGGTTGCGGTGGCGGTATTGTGATCAACAAGCAGGTATTGGTCGGTGCGAACGCCGTATGCGGTGAGTGGGGGCACAATCCGCTGCCAAGTTTTACCAATGAACGTGATGGGACTAATCGCCACTGTTATTGCGGACGCGATAACTGCATTGAACTCTTTATCTCCGGTTCTGGCTTAACAAAGAGTGCTCAGTTGATTGGTCAACAAGAGTGGAATGCAGCCGAAATAATCACTCGCTACCAGCAGCAAGACCCACAAGCAACAAAGCTTTATCAACAATTGATTGATCAAATGGCGCGCAGCTTTGCTTGCATCGTTAATGTGTTGGATCCTGATGTGATAGTGCTTGGCGGAGGATTATCAAACGTAGCATCGCTGTATGTTGATCTACCTCGGGCAACAGCGAACTACGTTTTTTCTGATAGTGCACAGATTGTGTTTACCCAAGCAAAATATGGTGACAGCAGCGGCATCCGTGGTGCAGCTTGGCTAGGTTTGAACTAGAAGAAAGTGATTAAAGTCACAACTTTAGTCATCGAAAAATTAAGTAAAGCAAGTGTTTTACATATCAAATGACTGATATTTAAAACATATACTCCTAATTCTATTTATATTTCACCCTAGCACACAAACACAAATGATAGTAATTACCATTTAGATCTAATATCATTGCGCACAGCTTGAATCTGTTATTGATGAATAAGGTAATAACTCAGATGTACACTAAAACACTACTATCAGCCTCCATATTGCTAGCGCTTTCCCCTGCTGCTCTCGCAGAAGAAGTTTCTCGATTCGATGAGGTTGTTGTTTCGGCAACGCGAACTTCTCAAACTATCGAAAATACCGCCGCTTCTGTTGCTGTGGTTTCGAGCAAAGACATTGAAGCCAATATGGCAAAAGATGTCGCAGCTATCCTTGAATATACCCCTGGAGTTTCAACCAATAGCTCATCTCGCCAAGGTGTACAGACCATCAATATTCGCGGCGTAGAAGGTAATCGAATCAAAATCATGGTTGATGGAGTCACACAAGGACAAGCATTCGACGGAGGTCCTTACTCTTTTGTCAATTCGAGCGCTATCAGTATCGATCCCGATATGGTAAAGAGTGTTGAAGTCATCAAAGGTGCGGCGTCAAGCCTTCACGGCAGTGATGCCATTGGTGGTGTCGTCGCTTTTGACACCAAAGATCCTCGTGATTTCCTAAAAGGAGACGCAACCACAGGCGGACAAGCAAAGCTTTCCTACTCTTCAGAAGATAAATCTTTCAGTGAACATATTGCCATTGCAAATAGAAGTGGCAATTTAGAGACCTTGGTCGCCTATACTCGCCGTGATGGACAAGAGCAACAAAATTTTGCAGATCGTAAAGAAGATTATTCGATAGAGAGTCAAGATAGTGCAAAAAATGACTTGCTACTTAAGCTCCAATATCAACTGAGCGATGCTCACCGTTTGGAGTTCTTTGGTGAAGCACTGCATAACAAAACAGATTCTGATATCGCTCATTCCAGTTACAAAAACTATCATGGTCAAGATACAACGAAACAGTATCGCCTTGGCATCAAACACATTTGGCTAGCTGACTCTGCCATCGCAGACACCATCACTAGCCGAGCATCTTGGCAAAGCAAAGAAGATAACGGCTTAACGCACCGTTTTCAGCCAGCATCGTCAGGAAGGCCTCCTTACACTCCAGCCAATGCGGACAACCAACAAACCAAAGATTACTTCTATAATGAAGATAAAATTGAATTAGAAACGCAACTGGATAAGTTAGTTACCTTAGGTCAAACCGAACATAACTTTATTTATGGTTTAAATTTTGCCAGTAGCGATATTTCAAATACCAATACAGAACTCAACTCGGATCCTGCAACGCCAAATCAAGTTTTGGTTTATACACCGGATGCTACAGACCAAAAAATCGGCCTCTTTGTTCAAGATGAGATCACCCTTTTGAGTGGTAATTTGATTGTCACACCTGGCCTTCGTTATGATTCATTTAGCACCGATCCCGGTGGTAGCACCACAGAACCTCTCGTTAAATTTGACGATTCAGCACTCACCAGCCGTCTTGGCGCACTGTACCGTATCAATAATCAACATTCAGTCTTTGCTCAAGTCAGCCAAGGCTTCCGTGCCCCTAACTTTACTGAGCTGTACTACACGTATGACAACATTGCTCACCGTTATGTGAACGATCCAAACCCATACCTTAAGTCAGAAACAAGCTTGGCCTATGAATTGGGTTATCGTCACAATACAAACGTCTCGGCAACTGAAATTTCTGCATTTTATAGCGATTATGATGATTTCATTGAACGAGTTACAACTAAAAAAGTGAACGGAATAACCCACTACTCCTATGTCAACTTAAGTGAAGCGACGATCAAAGGGATTGAATTATCAAATCAATTAAAATTGGATCAATTAATTGGAGCCCCGAATGGTATGTCAACACGCCTAGCGGCAAGTTATAGCAAAGGTGAAGATGGTAACGGACGTCCATTGAACAGCGTAAACCCATGGAATGTTGTCGCAGCACTAAATTATGATGATGAAAGTACCACTTGGGGTACTAGCCTGAAGTTGAATTATACTGCTGCGAAGTCAGCCGGTAATATCAACCGTGACCAACTTAATAGCGGTACAGAAAACCAAGTTGAACTGCCGAGTGCGACCATTGTCGATATCACCGCTTACTTTAAACCAATGCAAGATGTCACGATTACTGCGGGTATATTTAACTTAACCGACAAAGAGTACTACCGTTGGAATGATATCCGCGGTAAAACAAACTTAGATAACGACTACTCTCAAGCTGAGCGTAACTATGCTATTACCGCTAAATATGAGTTTTAGCGATTAAACCATTATTCACAAAGCCAGCGTTATGCTGGCTTTGTTGTTCCATGAACTCCTCAATAAAAAAGGCTAGATAACTAGCCTTTTCTTCCAATATCCAATGTATCTTGAGCGATTAAGATTATGCGTTGGAAATTTTCTTATGCCCTTCATCAAGGTGCACAAAATCAACCATATCATCACCAGACACTTGATACGCCTGGCCAAAGCCTTTCACATAAAGACCTTTTTCTACTTTCAATTGGAATAAAGCAAAGTCTTGTAGCTGGCTTAAGCCGTCAATGATCTCGCCAAAACGAGCTTGCATTTGGCCAATGACTTGCTGCCATAACGCCGTTTCACGTGGTACAACACTCGCAACGGCGTCAAACGTCAACCGTTGACGGGCAAAAATCTGTTTTGATGAGTTTTCATCTGCAATCATCATCAAGGAGACGTGCGGGTTCACCTCCAAGTTACGCGCATGACGAGCGATGTGCGAAATCAGCACAAAGTAACCTTCTTGGTTTTGTACAAATGGCGCGTAGCTCACATTCGGACGGCCTTCAGCGTCCACTGTAGCCAATTGCAATGTACGACGTTCTTGACGAAACTCTTGGATTTCAGGTTCCAATCGTCCTTGTAATCGCTCTTGTTTGATCTGCTGATCCATGACTTTCTCCTCGGCCCTTTCGCATTGCGTTCAGGGCTTATCGTTATATCAATATTATTGGTTGGAATGAACGTCTTGTTGTAATGCTTTAAAACGTGCGACTTGCTCTGCAATCAGTTCGCGCTTTTCATCTCGGCCTAGATAAATTTTAAAAATGTTATCGCCTTGCTCACTAAAGAAACCAAAGTAATGACTTTCACGTCCCATAAAAGGCTTGCTGACTAAAGCAACGTGTTGGATGGATTCCAACTTTAAGTGGCCGTGTAACTCACCCTCTTTACCCATCAAGTTATAATAGCCACGAGCCAACTTCCCTTTTGGAAAAGGCGCTTTCACTTCAAATATAGAGCCAAAAGAGTGGACAATCGTTGTGACCATTCCCCAATCCGCTAACGATTCCAACAGCGATTGAGCTTGAGCCCCATCAACAATCGCAACCATCTCTTTAGGCAATGCCTGCACCACTTCAAATTCGGTCACATTCAACTCTTGCGCCATCGCTGCCGGCAATAAGGTCGGTTGTTGCTCTAATAAAGAGGCCACTTTCTGTTCAAGTAAATCCATATTCATTTCCAGTTCGTTCTTCGCTTTAAATCGCCTTACGCTGGCTCAGTACATCACATTAATCGCCACTAAAAACCCGATCTAGTAAGTAAAATTATGGCAAGGGTGAATTAATTCAGGTTGTTTATGATTTATTGTGGTTGATGGAAAACCCTGTGCTAACAAGGCATTTCTAACCCAGCTTTTAAATTCGTAAAATCATAATTTGATGCAAATGATAATGCAATTGATAATTGATCTTATTTTGATGTTGAGTAATAATCCCTTCATCAGACAGAACGCTTTGTTGTTATATGGAGTACCACGTGAATTTCACTAGATATCTTGTCGCTGGCAGTCTATCTCTCGCGATTCACGCGGCGATCTTGTTTGTTGATGACGAATCAAAAGTGTTTGCCATGCCTGCGGGAAATCAATCCACCTCAGTGTCGATTAACTTTGTGGCTCAACCTCAAGCTCAGGTAGTACAAGAGCAAGCAACAAAAACCCCACCTCCAGAAAAGAGAGCCAACAAACCCAAACCAGCAAAAAAAGAGCCGCAAAAAGTGGTGCAGAAAAAGAGCCTGTCAAAACCGGTAAAAGACAAACCGGCTCCTAAAATACCGACAAAATCAGCACAAGTGCAAACTCCTGTAAAGGAAGCTGTGACATCCTCTGTAGAGAATGAAAATAGCGCTGAATCGACACCGAAAACCGCCGCCGCCCCAAGCAGCAGCGGCGCAACTAATCAACCGAAATTAGTCGATGCGCCGTCTTTTGTTACTCGCCCAGCCCCTCCTGTTTATCCAAGGCTTGCACAAAAACGAGGAATTGAAGGGGTCGCTATGTATGAGGTGTGGTTAGACGAAAACGGCCGCCAAATCAAACAGGTGCTGCTCTCTTCGTCGGGCGCGGCGCTGCTGGATGAATCGGCTCTTAATGCCATCAAACAATGGAAATTCTCTCCTCAAGTGGTGAACGGCGAAAAAATAGCCCACCGAGTGCAAATCCCAGTACGTTTTAAATTGGAAGGATAATGGAACTACTTACTCAACTAGAACAACAACTTGGTCTGATGGCCTGGCCTCTTTTTGTCTGCTCAGCACTTGCGACCATGATCATTACTGAACGGCTTTTCCAAGTACTGCTTAGCCTTGGTGTTGGAAAAGGTGCGATCGGTAGTGCGCTCAACCAAATATCACCGACCAATACAGCGCAAATTGAGGCGTTAGCCAGTGAATTCTCCAGCAAGCGCCCATTGCTTTACAAAGGGGTTGCCATGCTGCTTGCTCATCACGATTTCTCTAAAGGATTACGTGAAGATGCGGCGGGCATTTGGTTGCAAGAAAAGCGTCATCAACTGCATTCCGGACTGCGTATTTTATCTTTGATTGGTGTGATCAGCCCACTGCTAGGCTTACTTGGCACTGTGTTAGGTTTAATTGAAATGTTCAAGGGGGTGGCGCTCTCTTCTGGCAATATTACGCCAAACGACCTTGCGGATGGCCTAGGGATTGCGATGCGAACCACGGCTGCAGGTTTGCTGATCGCGCTTCCCGCAATTACCGGCGCTCAGCTGCTTGGCGTATGGGCTGACAGAGTGATGGCAAAACTTGAGCACACACTAAATTATGTCAACTTATGGCTCGAAGGTGTTTCTTTACAGCATGATTGCACCACCAAACAAGAGCGTGTAGCTAAGTATGAAGACGTCTCTGACAATGATGTGGTTAATGCATCATGATTAAGACACCGCACTCTCACTCATCCTCATTAATGCCAGATTTAACGCCATTGTTGGATATCATTTTTATTGTCATGGTGTTTTTACTGCTTACAGCCGCAGTTAAATTTGAGTCATTAGACGTTTCACTGCCAACAACCGACTCACCCACCGTGAGTGAAGTGAACAAGCAGTCAATCACAGTGAATCTTCTGGCGCACGAACCTTACTGGGCTATCGATGGCAAGCAGTATATCGATTGGAATAACTTCACATTGGCGTTGTTAGAACAAAGCAAAGCGAGTGATCGCCCGATCGTGATTGGCGCAGACAAAACCGCCGAAGTGCAGCAGTTGGTTAAATTGCTGGCGTTCTTGCAAGACAATGGCATCGCTGCCACTCAGTTATTAACCGACCATCCCCAATAGCCTATTCATACACGCTTTTAAAAACCGTATGATTTTCATGAGTACAACACGATGACACACAAATCTCTTTCTCATTGGCTTGTTGCCATAACGCTCTTCATCTTATCACCTTGGCTCTGCGCGCAAGAACGGATCATCAGTGCGGGCAGCGCGGTGACCGAAATCCTCGTTGCGTTAGGCGCACAAAATAAACTTGTTGCGGTCGATGTCACCAGTGAAATTCCAAACGATCTTGCTCTCCCAAAAATCGGTTATCATCGCCAATTATCCGCAGAAGGATTATTAGCCTTAGCACCAACACAATTGATTGGTTCTAGTGAAATGGGGCCAGAAAGCACATTGCAACAGCTTAAAGGCGCTGGCGTTAACGTCGAGGTGGTGAATGATGAATCCACACCACAGGGGTTGTTGGCACGCATTGACCAAATCGCGACGCTCGCTGATGCAAAGCCTCAAGCTAAAGCGCTCAAACAGCAAGTTCAAAGCACAATAGCGGCGTTAATCCACCATCAATCTACCCACAAGACTCCGAAAAAGGTGCTATTTCTTCTTATCCACGAAGGAAGAGCAGCTAACGTGGCGGGCAGTGACACCACGCCAAACAGCATTATTGAGTTGGCTGGCGCGGTTAACCCAGCCGCTGAACAAGTGACGTCTTATAAACCACTGTCCATGGAAGCGATAATTGAGATGCAACCAGACGTGATTTTAGTCAGTGGCCGCAGTTATGAAAAACTCGGAGGAGCAGACGCCATTTTGCAATCCATACCGACGTTAGTAGCAACTCCGGCTGGGATAAATAAGCAGATCATCACCATCGATGGCCACGCTCTCGTCGGCGGGTTAGGCCTTAAAAGCTTAGCTGAAGCGCAACGTCTAAACGCATTGCTCTATCCTTAAGGAGCTTATTTTGTTACGTCATCTCTCAAAAAATGTGGTGAATGCAACGCTGTTAGTTTTGGTAATCTTAGTGAGCCTTTATTCTGTCACCGTTGGTCCAATGAATATCAGCTTCAGTGACAGCATAAAAAGTCTCGTGCTACACTCCAATGACATTGCCGCGCACATCAATTTAGTCATCCACGAGATACGCTTTCCGCGTACCCTGCTCTGCTTGTTGGTTGGAGCAATTTTGGCGCTGTGCGGAACGGTGATGCAAGGCTTGTTTCGTAATCCATTAGCTGAGCCTGGCATTATCGGTGTTTCGGCAGGTTCAGCCCTCGGAGCCGCACTTGCGATTGTGCTATTCGCCAATTTAGCGCTGTTTTCCAACCCGTGGATGAGCGCTGCGGTGGTACCTATTTTTGCCTTTTTAGGCGGTGCATTGACTACCTTGTTGGTTTACCGATTAGGCACCAGTAAATTTGGTACTTCCGTCACCATCATGCTACTCGCAGGCGTCGCCATCAGCGCGCTATCGGGGGCGGGTATTGGCTATTTGAATTATGTTGCAGACGATCAAATGCTACGCGATCTCTCATTGTGGTCAATGGGGTCACTGGCGGGTGCAAACTGGCAAAATATTCTCTTGTGCGCTGTGACCTTACTGCTGCTGCTAGTCTGTTTCTCCCGTCAAGCGATGGCGCTCAACGCATTATTACTTGGCGAGTCTGAAGCGCGTCATCTAGGCATTTCTGTGCAACGACTTAAACGTTCAATGATTTTACTCAGCGCACTCGGCGTTGGAGTGACCGTCAGCGCGGTGGGTATGATTGGTTTTATCGGTTTGGTCATCCCTCATCTAGGCCGGATGCTGGTTGGCCCCGATCACCGTAGTTTGATCCCCATTTCGGCTTTACTTGGTGCACTCTTACTCACTGTCGCCGATATGTTTGCCCGTATAGCAGTGGCACCTGCGGAGCTGCCTGTCGGGATTGTGACTGCGCTGGTGGGTGCACCTTTCTTCCTTTATCTTCTGTTTCAACAAAAAGGCAAAGTATTTTGAGTACAACGGCAGCGATCCAAGCCAGTAATATATCGGTTAAATTTGGCCATCGAACCATTTTGGATAAGATTGATATTGAGATTTTTTCAGGTCAAGTCACGGCGTTACTTGGCCCCAATGGTGCTGGAAAAAGTACCTTGCTGAAAATACTCAGCGGTGAAATCTCATCAACAGGCAAAATGGCTTACTTCGGTGTTCCGCAAGCACTGTGGCAACCGAATGAGTTAGCAAAGCACTTGGCTATTCTTCCTCAGCAAAGTACGTTGAGCTTTCCTTTTATCGCTCAAGAAGTGGTGGAATTAGGCGCACTGCCATTAAATTTAAGCCACCAACAAGTCAGTGAAGTGGCACTACACTACATGCAACAAACCGATATCAGCGATAGAGCGAACAATCTCTACCCGGCTTTATCGGGTGGTGAAAAACAACGTTTACATCTGGCGCGGGTATTAACTCAACTTCACCACTCCGGTGACAAAAAAATCCTGATGCTGGATGAACCAACGTCAGCGTTAGATCTGGCTCACCAGCACAATACACTGCGCATTGCACGTTCATTAGCACACCAAGAACAGTGCGCTGTTGTAGTCGTGCTGCACGATCTCAACCTTGCGGCTCAATATGCAGATCGCATGGTGATGCTGCACAATGGCAAACTGGTTTGTGATGCGCCACCTTGGGAAGCGCTCAATGCAGAAAGGATTGAGCAGGTATATGGCTACTCGTCGCTTGTCGCCGCACATCCAACCATGGATTTCCCAATGGTCTACCCCATCTAATATTGTCCTTAATAATTGTCCGTATTTGTGGGCGCGTCCCTTCGCTATAATGCGCCCCAATTCTTTATATCGTTTTTTAAAAGGTACCCCATGAGTCAGTACGTCGTCTGTGCACTCTATAAGTTTGTTGAACTCAATCACTACCAAGAGCTGCAAGCACCGCTTCTTGAACTAATGGAGGAAAACCAAATTCGTGGCACGCTATTATTAGCCAGTGAAGGAATTAACGGCACCGTGGCATCAACACGCAAAGGGATAGATGTGCTACTGGCTTGGCTTGATGCTGAACCGAACTTGAAAGGTACGGTTTACAAAGAATCACAAGCCTCAGAGCAGCCATTTAACCGTACCAAAGTGAAGCTAAAAAAAGAGATTGTCACTATGGGCGTTGAAGGTATTGACCCTCGTCACGTTGTGGGCACTTACGTGAAACCAGAAAACTGGAATGCGCTAATTTCAGACCCTGATGTGCTGGTTGTCGATACCCGTAATGATTATGAAATCCAAATCGGCACCTTCAAAAATGCGCTTAACCCACACACTGAAACCTTTCGTGAGTTTCCTGATTATGTGAAGAAGAACCTCGCACCAGAGAAACACAAAAAAGTCGCGATGTTTTGTACTGGTGGGATTCGCTGTGAAAAATCCACGGCTTATTTAAAAGAGCAAGGGTTCGATGAGGTGTACCATCTCGAGGGTGGCATTTTGAAATACTTAGAAGAAGTGCCGCAAGAAGAGAGCTTATGGCAAGGTGACTGCTATGTGTTTGATGGCAGAGTGGCTGTAGGGCACGCTTTAAAAGAGAGTCACTACGATGTATGTAACGCTTGCCGTTTGCCGATTACCGATGAAGACAAACAGAGCGAAGTCTACGAGCAAGGCGTCAGTTGTCCATCCTGCTTCGGTACTCACTCTGCGGAACAACTGGCCCGTTTCCGTGAGCGAGAAAAACAAGTTCAGCTCGCAAAACAGCGTGGAGAAGCACACATTGGCGGCGATACCGCATCACTGATCGAGCAAAAGCGTGCGCAAAAATTAGCACGTAAAGCTGAGCAGCGCGGCTCAAAGCGCTAATATTTACCCCAATGCTTACTTCAAAGGATTCAAATCCTATTGGAATAGAAAAAGGCCGCAGCGTTAAAACTGCGGCCTTTTTTTTAAAAAAAAATCACTGAATACCGTATTTCGCTAAAATGGCATCAAATGTTCCGTCAGCTTTAATCGTGGCTAACCCTTTGTTATACGCATCAATATATTTCTGCGCATTAGGGTTCGCTTTGCCTGAGGTAACATGTAAAGGATTTTTAGACAAAGATGCCGTGGTAAACTGAAAATCACTGCTATTTAAGCCCGCCTCTTTCATGGTCGATAACGCAACCAACTTATCTTCAAGGGTAAGATCAATTCGTTTGGCTTGCAGTTTCTTCAAGTTAGTCGTGAGATCATTAGCGTCTGGTTTGTTGAAATTAGTGGCGGATAAAAAGTCATCCCCATAACCATAGCCCCTAACGATGCCAACTTGTTTGCCACTCAAACTATTTAAACCTGAAAATTCGAAAGCATCGCCTGCTCTTTTAATAAAGCTCAGTTCATTTTCTAAATATGAGTCACTGTAAAGTAAATAAGCCGTTCTCTCCTGCGTATACCAAGTTGCGGGCAACAGATCAATTCTGCCTTTACTCACCTCATCTAATGCTCGTGACCAAGGCATGATTTGAAAATTGACGTCATAGCCCTGTGTTTTCATAGCCGCAACAGCGATTTCTACCGATAGCCCCGGCATGCTTTTATCCGGTGAAATGAACGGTGGCCATGGATCTTGTGCAGCCGTAATAGTAGCAGCAAAGCTACTCGGTAAGGCCATCATCATACTGAAAATAAAGATCAACAGACGCTTCATACTTTCTTCTCCTTGAAGGTGGAACTTATGTTTTGAACTTACGCATATGAGTTTTAATGTTTGAGCTCAGTTGAAGAACTTCTTTCGTTCTCTGAGCATTATCTTGACCACTACTCGACAGCTCATTAGTGGCCTCTGATGCTTCAACAATCGCCTGACTGACTTCATCAATGGCTTGTTTCTGCTCTTCTGTAGCATGCGAAATCTCGCCATTTCTTTCAGAAATTTCAGAGATAGTATTTTTCACCTGCTCAACAGAATGTTGTGACTCTGATACTCGCTTAGCGGTACTTTCTAACAAATTAGAGATGCGAATAATTTCTTGCTCAACCGATTCTGTTGCACTGCTAAGTGAGCGAATATTGGTTTGGATTTGTTCGGTGGATTGGCTAGTTTTGGTCGAAAGGTTGCGTACTTCATCAGCCACTACTGCAAAACCACGGCCATGCTCACCTGCGCGTGCCGCTTCAATAGCAGCGTTCAGTGCCAGCAAGTTGGTTTGCTCGGAAATGTCATTAATCACCCCGACCACCGTTGATATTTTTCGCCCTTCATCAAGCAGCTTATGCATTTCCGCGTTTACCGAACCCATTTCGGAACGCATGTTTACAATCTCGGCAGCAGAGCGTTCTATTGAGTGGTAAACATTATCGACCAATTGAGAAGCCTCACTTGCTTGCCTTGCGGCGTCATTAGCGGTTTCAGCCACTGTTGCCACCGACTGACTCATCTGTGTGGAAGCGGCAGCGACGGTCGATAAACTGTGTTTTTGTTGATCAATTTGCTGCGCATTTCTCATGGCAACCTGACCACTCATCTCTGCGGTGTCTTTTAATTGCACAGAAGCATTCGTTACTTGTACAACTATCTCCCTTAGCGACTCCGTAAAATGATTAATACTGCGGATGATCTGCGAAAACTCTCTATATTTGGGTTCTGGAATGATACGACTTAAATCCCCTTCACCGGTTGCAAGATCGGCCACTCGCTCTGTCAAATCGTTGAGCGGGCGAAGGACGGCTTTCGTTAACGCCAAAATTAGGAATACAATCATTACGCTATCTAAAATCAGCAACTCAATCAGGCTATATTGCAGACTTTGTAACAAGGTTTTTTCTAGCCTATCTGTGTTATAGAAAAGCTCTACCTGACCAACTTCATTTTCCTTTTCATACTCAACAAAGGTGAGCTTTTGCACCGAAGAGAGCATGGATTCGTATTGTTTCCCCTCATTGGGTTCCATCTCTTTCACATCTTGAGAGTCGGGTGATGTACTCAGGAAAAGAAGCGGTGTACCACCCGCATCTTTCACTCTAACCGCTTGTATGTCTGGGTTATTTAACTCTGCTGAAATAGTGAGTTTGGCGGCATGTAAATCAAAATCCCAAATTGCTTTAGGTAGGCTGTAGCTCAAACGCTCTTTTGCATTCAAGATTGATGTATCTAGGCTATGCTGCAACTCCGCTTTCTTTGACTGGTAATCAATGTAACTAGAAATGCCCAACACAATGGACACTGCCAGAACAACTTGGGTAACAAAGATCACTTTGACACTTTTCCACATACTTCATTTCGCCTTAATCAATGGTATGAGTTAAGCACTGCGTTGACTTCATCGCACCGCATGATAACCATCTGACTCTTGTGTTTAATAAATAGGACAATGCAGACCAGAAGAGAGGTCAATATCATCTCTGCTATTGTCTGAACTCATACCGATCATGTTGATCTCACTTATCTTTTACTTAAGGATAGACCAAGAAAGAAAAAGGCTATTATTTTTTAAGCCGAAAGTTTACTTTCGGCTTAATTTAGAATTGAGTAGCGAATGAAGAAGCGCTGACGGGCTGGATAGAAGAGTATTTGGCCGTGGTCAACGCATTCAATAGCGATACCCCTGTCGCTTCTTGATCGGTAAAAACTCGCGCAGTCATCACAGCTTTTCCGCCGTTGATGAACACTTCTAATGAAGAATTATCCGCGAGAATCTGCAGCTCAACCTGTTCACATTCTAAGGCCAATTCACGAATCACATCACCTTGGCGTATCAAAGTATGGGAACGATCAAAGCGTAATACTTTTTGCTGGGCATCCAAACTCAGTTCAATGTATTGCTCATCTTTTTCAAACAAACGTAAGCTTGCCCCCCACGGCAAAGTGATACACATTTCAAAACTTTTGGTGTTGAGAATGGTGCATTTATCGCTTAAGTCCAAACTTACCGGCTGGTTGCATAACTGCTCTAGCTCCCTTATAGGCCTTTGAATAATTTGACCATTCTCAACACTCAACTCTCGCAGTGCCGTAAGTTGATGCAGCCAGCCGTTGTCACAACTAGGATGATTAATTTCGTCAGGCAACCCCATCCATGCACACAAGACACGCCGCCCGTCTGCCGTCTGCATTGTTTGAGGAGCATAAAAATCAAAGCCGTGATCCAGTGGTTGCAGATGACAAAAGTGAGGATGATCATTTTCATCCCATAAGACTTTTGCAATACGATTCTGATGGATAACTGTGTGGTTCACGTTATCTGAAATAATCCCTTGGGGGCCAAAAACAAAATAACTTTGGCCCGCAATTTCAAACAGATCGGGACATTCCCACATGTAACCTAGCGGTGCGATTTCTTCACCAAATAGACCATCGAAATGCCACTCTTTAAGATCATGTGAATGGTAAATCGCCAGCCGACCTTGCAACTGCGTTGTTTGCGCGCCAAGCAACATGAGCCATTTGCCTCGGTGGCGCACTATTTTAGGGTCGCGAATGTGTTCCGTGACACCCGTTGGCAAATTACGGATCACTGGGCCACGTTTTTCAAAACGGAGGCCATCTTGCGACACAGCTAAACACTGCGTTGTTTGACGCAATCGCTGTTCACCTAACCGAACATTGCCAGTATAGAAAAGCATCAACGCATCGTTGTGACTTAAAGCATGACCAGAAAAAACTCCGTGACTGTCATACCAATCTGATGGAGTCAGTGCAATACCTTGCCATTGCCAGTGAATAAGATCAGTACTCGTCAGTTGTACCCAATATTTATCCTTGTGCTCACACCCATAAGGATACCACTGATAAAAAAGATGATATTTTCCTTGGTGATAAATGAAACCGTTTGGATCATTGAGCAGCCCTTGCGGCGGAGAAATATGCCACGTTGGACGAAAGGGACAATCGTTTGGCGAGGAATAGGCGTACGCATTAAGCCGCAGCTGAGAGTCAATCATTCGACCTAAACTGTTGATCAGTTCATCGGCATATTCATTGATGCTATCTTGTTGAATCAAAAATGAAAGCTGCCATTCACCGAGCACTTCTCGCAAGCGCATATAGCTCGGCAAAACATTGACTAAAGCTGGATCTCGCAGCGCAATAACGATTTCGCCTCTTGGTGCAAGTACTCGCTGAATATTGGCCGGGCCTCCCACTAATCTCACCATCTCTTCAAATGACATTTTTTCTACTGGCACTGTTTCTAATGACATGACTTACACTCAATTTCTGGGAACGATTGCAAAATATAAAAAAATAAGCCAGCTTGCAAGCATTGGTGAAATATTGCCCTCAATTATGCGGGCTTCCCCTCAGCAAGCACCTTCAGTCTTAGCCGGTTTCACGTTCGATATTTTGGAATGTTAACACGACTTTACTCATCTCCTGCCCACGACCAGCAATACGTTCAAGCAACATCTTGGCTGCATTTTCACCTGCTTTATCAAAGGCATAGTTGAATGTTGATAAGCTTGGGTTACTGACAAATGCGAGCTCATCATTGCCAACTCCTAATACTTTTATTTGCGATCCAACCTGAACTCCAGACTCTTGTAGTGCTTTCACCGCTCCAACCGCAATTCTATCGGTTGCGCAAAAAAGACCATCTAATTGTGGATATTGAGTGATTAATGTTTTAGCTTGTAAGTAACCAGATTCAATCGAAAAATCACCACGCATATGAAACAACAGGGTTAAATTGTTGATACCCAGTGCTTGCTCTAACCCTTGAGAACGCAAGCAATCCACCGCTACGTCATCGCTCTGAACACCAATAAAACCAATGTGTTGACAACCTTTTGCTATCAACCGTTTACCCGCTTCGAATCCAACGCGAAGATCATCATGAACAATACTTGGGATATCGTGCAGTGAGCCATCTTGCCCAACCAATACCACCGGGACATTAGATTGTTGGATTGCTTTCACTAATGGCATATCAAGGTGTGTGGCGTAAAGTACAATGCCTTCGACCCTCT
>NZ_CAWNIB010000043.1:0-9346 GCF_963874405.1 Vibrio sp. V08_P9A1T1 | reverse complement strand
GGTTAAACCAGAGATCATTCCTTTTAATTTTGGAGTAAACGAGCTTTCTTTGAAATTTAAAATTGGTCAAAAGAAATCGGACAGTATAAACCTAGAGGGTTTAAAGATTCTGTTGGGGGATGGTTTTTGCAATAGTACTGATCCACAAGGTTGGGTCGGTAAATATTTGGCCGATAACCCTAAAAATAAATCGGTTGTTTTACAATTGGTACAACAAATAAAAGAGATTTGGGAAGCTAAAGCACATAATACCGATGAGAGTGACCCATACAAAATGGCAAGGTGCATTGTGTTATTAACGTATGAAATTGGGATTATTCCTGCTTGGAATTGCAAAAGTGGTAAAGATCGTACGGGTTTTCTTGACGGAGAAGTTAAGCGAGAAGTGATTAAATTACATCAGAATGAATCGGTTACTCCTTGGGGAGCACTTGGCAGTGAAGATCAGAAACTACTACAGAAGGTTTTACTCAACAGTGGTAACTTACAAATTCAGGAATCGAACACAGGAGGAGCTCAGGGGAATAAAGTGTGTACAAAAACACCTTGGATGCTGAGCTCAGCAGAACTGTCTCTAAAAAGAAAGAGAATTGGTGATAGAGACGCATGGAAAAAGATAAAAGGTTTGTCTAATTTTGTGAATTCATGAAACTGAATACCAAAAGATAGTGGCATTCATAAAAGCCTGATGGTTTGTTACCCCACATTTTTATGTGTTCGCATGAACTGGATTCCCCCTTTTGTTACACAATAGGGGGTGTGTATTAGTGGTGAGTTTTAGTATCAAAATAGGGTGATTTGGTGCTGGTCATCTTGGGCTGGAAATGTTGTCAATGTAGGTAATGTGAGTCGTTGTTGCAGCTGTTGGTATAGCTCGGCGGCTAATAATGGGGCTTCAATATTGTCTGGCGTGTGGACCATAAGATAAGGTTGTTTTCTTTGTTCGATCCAATGTGGCAGTTTGGTCATCCACGCTTCAAAAAAGGGGTAATTGGCCTCTAATTCTGGGTGGCCGATAAAACGGATCATCGGCGTTTGTGCCGTGGCAATGGCGTGAACAGGGACTTTAGGTTTCTTTTTCTGAGCATCAATGATGACGTCGGTCGTCGGTTTGGCCGAAAAGATAGGACGACTATCCATAATGATTCGATCAATCGACGATTCAACTAACCATTGATTGAGCGCTTTTTCAGCTTCTCCCTTAGCAAAAAACTCAAGGTGCCGCACTTCAACACTCAGTGGAAAACCCGCGGGAAAATAGGCGCAGAATTTTTTCAACTGCTCTAAGTGCTGTGGGCCAAAAGTAGCTGGCAGTTGGATGGTCCATAATCCAACACGAGAGTGTAGAGGCTCCATCAGCATCATAAAATCTTTTAACTGATCTTGGCAGCCAGTGAGCTTATGTTCGTGGGTAATAGCTTTGGGCAGTTTGAACGTAAACCGAAAATCATCATGAGTGGCGGCGCGCCAGTTCTGCACTGTGTTCATGGAAGGTGACGCATAGAAAGTAGTGTTGCCTTCTACGGTATGAAAAACCCTCGCATACTTTTCAAGACGCTGCGCAGCAGGCGTTCCCGCGCCGTAAAACGTACTTTGCCAGCCCGCGTGTGACCACATGGTAAGGCCGAGTCGCAGTGGTAAATTCATCATACTGACCTTTTAATCCATTACTAAAAATAAATACTCTACGAGAGTTTTGATGATTTTGGTATTTTAACGCTATAATCAGCCGCAATTTCTCAGCGGTGTTGCTATTTTGGTTGATTATTGATTTAAAAAGCAGCAACCCTTGATAAAACACAACAAATTGTATTCTGGAAGGTCGATTTTGCACATCTTTCAGCGTATAAATGGAACTTTGCGCTGCTCAGATAATGACGCTGAGCGGCTTAGAATTGATAACTAATTAGAGATTGGGAAATTCATTATGCGTAGCCATTATTGTGGTCACCTGAACAAGTCCCTCGCAGGACAAACTGTGGAGTTGTGCGGCTGGGTTAATCGCCGTCGTGATTTAGGCGGTCTTATCTTTATTGATATGCGAGATCGTGAAGGCATCGTTCAGGTGGTGGTTGATCCAGATATGGCGGATGTATTTGCAGTAGCTAACCAACTGCGTAATGAATTCTGCATTAAGCTCACTGGTGAAGTACGCGCGCGTCCAGAAAGTCAAATCAATAAAGAGATGGCGACTGGCGAAGTAGAAATTCTCGCGAGTGGGATTTCGATTATCAACCGCAGTGATGTTTTGCCTCTGGATTTCAACCAAAAGAACTCAGAAGAGCAACGTCTAAAATATCGTTACTTAGATCTACGCCGTCCAGAAATGAGTGATCGTATTAAGCTGCGCGCTAAAGCGTCTAGCTTTGTACGCCGCTTCCTTGATGAACACGGTTTCCTCGATATTGAAACGCCAGTTTTGACGAAAGCAACGCCGGAAGGGGCTCGTGACTACTTAGTGCCAAGTCGTGTGCACAAAGGCAGTTTCTATGCACTTCCTCAATCGCCACAACTGTTTAAACAGTTGCTGATGATGTCAGGCTTTGACCGTTACTATCAAATCGTAAAATGTTTCCGTGATGAAGATTTACGTGCTGACCGTCAACCAGAATTTACTCAAATCGATATTGAAACGTCATTTATGACGGCTGACCAAGTGCGTGAAGTGACTGAAAAAATGGTTCGCAATATGTGGCTTGAGTTACTAAATGTAGACTTAGGTAATTTCCCTGTGATGCCATACAGCGAAGCGATGCGTCGCTATGGTAGCGACAAGCCGGATCTGCGTAACCCACTGGAATTGGTTGATGTTGCAGACCTTGTAAAATATGTGGATTTCAATGTTTTCTCTGGTCCCGCTAATGATGCTAAAGGACGCGTGGCGGTTATTCGTGTACCGGGTGGCGCGGCATTAACTCGTAAGCAAATTGATAGCTACGCTGAGTTTGTTGGTATTTATGGCGCGAAAGGTTTGGCGTGGATGAAAGTCAATGATCGCGCTGCTGGCTTAGAGGGCGTTCAATCTCCGGTCGCGAAATTCCTTTCGGCTGACATTGTGGAAGGCATTTTGGCGCGTACTCACGCTGAGTCTGGCGACATCATTTTGTTTGGTGCCGATAAAATAAAAGTGGTGACTGAAGCCTTGGGTGCGCTGCGTTTGAAATTGGGTAAAGATCTGGCGATCACCAATGAAAATTCATGGGCTCCACTATGGGTTGTTGATTTCCCAATGTTTGAGGAAGATGACGAAGGTAACTTGCATGCTATGCATCACCCATTTACCGCGCCACTTAACTTAACCGCGCAAGAGCTGCAAGCCAACCCAGCGGTTGCAAATTCAAATGCTTACGACATGGTATTAAACGGCTATGAAGTAGGTGGTGGCTCGGTGCGTATTCACAATGCTGAAATGCAATCTGTGGTGTTTGAGATTTTAGGTATCGATGCGCAAGAGCAACAACTGAAATTTGGCTTCCTATTGGATGCGCTGAAATTTGGTACGCCACCACACGCAGGTCTTGCATTCGGTCTTGATCGTTTGGTGATGCTGTTGTGTGGTACGGAAAATATTCGCGATGTGATTGCCTTCCCTAAAACAACCGCAGCCGCTTGTTTGCTAACGGATGCACCGAGTCTGGCTAACCCAGCGTCGCTCGAAGAGTTGGCGATTGCGGTGACGGTCGCAAAAGAAAAAGCGCAATAAACGCAACGGTAACAGGGTGGCGCAAGTCACCCTCTTTTTTGCCCCCGCGTAGGGTTATCCTTTTTTATTTGAGTGAACCTTGTTCTCTCGCCAATTGACTTAGTGACAGGAATCTCTCTTTTGGCTCAAATGTATTTCTATTACTCTGCGATGAATGCAGGTAAATCAACCACTCTTCTACAATCTTCTTTCAACTACCAAGAGCGTGGTATGACGCCCGTGATCTATACCGCTGCCATCGACGACCGCTATGGTGTTGGTAAAGTAAGTTCAAGAATAGGATTGGAATCAGACGCCCAGCTTTTTACCGCTGAAACGAATTTGTATGATGAGATCAACGCACTGCACGAGCAACAAAAGCGTCACTGTATTTTGGTTGATGAGTGCCAATTCTTAACCAAAGAGCAAGTCTATCAATTGACTGAAGTGGTCGATAAAATCGGCATTCCGGTACTGTGCTATGGTTTGCGTACCGATTTCTTAGGTGAGCTATTTGAAGGGAGTAAATATCTACTTTCTTGGGCCGATAAGCTGGTGGAATTGAAAACAATTTGTCATTGTGGCCGTAAAGCGAACATGGTCATTCGCACCGATGAACATGGAGTGGCGATTGCCGAAGGTGATCAAGTCTCTATTGGTGGTAACGATAAATACGTGTCGGTATGTCGTCAGCACTATAAAGAAGCCTTGGGTAAGTAAATTCATTACTTCTGCGCCTTGAACAAATTATTCGATAGGGAGGTTTAAGCCTCCCTATCTATTTTGTATGCCCCACAACTTGTGTTACCACTCAAATTGACTCAGAACTTGGTAAGCAAGTGTCACATCGTCTGGGATCGGTTGCTCAATCTGAAATCCTTGTGCTGGGTAGTCGCGGACTCGCACAAAATCGTCTAATAGCGCACTCAGTACAACATCAACGGTGAAATCCTCATCAAGATAATCGAAAAATGTCTCTCCGCTAGAGGTCACCATCAATGACTCAAATGGGGCGGGCCACTGCTTAACAAATGTGGCGTAGGCACGACGTTCCATGAAGGGTTTTTGAACCACAATAATACGTTGCGCAGTGATCGATTTTTCTGCCAATAGATGGTGACTAAATCGTACATTTTCTCCAGAGTGAGTCGCCTCTTTTTCCAGTAAAATCGCGTGGGTTGGTACGCCACAATCTTTGGCTATGTCAGCAAAGGTTTCTGCTTCGCTTTTAGCAAATTTACCCTCAGTAAAACGCCCTTGTCCGCCAGAGAAAAGAAGGTAGGGAGCCAGATTTTGTTGGTACAAATGTGCAGCATACTCAGCCACGCGCAAATCATTGCTGCAAAACACCATAATGATATCGGCCGCGACGAGCTCATGCTTCATCTGCATGTACTGCCACAAGGTTTCAATGTGTTGGTAGAGATGTTTACTCATTCAGTGCCAGTGCCTCTAACGTGTGTGAATAATGAAATTGATAGCCCAATTGGCTCAGCTTGTCGCTTAAGATGCGTTTGTCTGCAATATCGACAATTGGCGGCAATGGTGAGTCTAGCTCGGCGGCCGCCAACGCGGCTTGATAAAACTCAGCTTTACTCACGGTTTGTGGTGTGGTGGCGTTAACGACCTGTTTGGAGAGTTTTTCGCTGGCAAAAATCAGTGCACCAATGGCGTCTTTTTGATGCAACATATTAGCTGGTGCAAGCCGGCTGACTTGCGCCAAACGCGCTGCAAATCGTGAGGGATGACGCTTTGGTCCGATCAAGCCACTACAGCGTACAATGACATAATCTAGCCCTGAATCGATAACGTGTTGCTCGGCTTGCAACATGATTCGTGCTCCTTCACTGAAGTTTGAGTCATTTTGCGCCAGTGACAAGGAGGCATCCTGTTCACTCATTGGTTGTGCAATGTCAGGATAGACGCTGGTTGAGCTGACCATGACGATTTTACGCACATTAGCCAGCTTTGCTTGCGTGACTAAATGCTGCCACTGCTGCGCATACTCTTGCCCTCTTCCCTTGCGAAAACCGGGTGGAAAGCTGCCTATCACAATCTCACTTTTTTGAGCAATAAAGTGCTGCGATAAGCTTTGGTCGCGCAGAGAAAGATCGCATACAAAGCCTGTGATGCCATGTTGCGTTAACTCAAGCATTCCTGCCGTTTGGGTGCGGCTGGCGTAGACTTGGTGGTTTTTGGTAAGAGCTTGCGCTAGAGGAAGGCCTAGCCAACCTGCGCCAATGAGGGTAATGGTGTTCATAAAATGTACATCCTGTATTGATTGTATGCCGATCAGGCATCGGTGAGTGGACTAAGCTGGCGCAACAACTGCCTGACCATTTTATGGATAGGATCGGCGCTCATGCGCTGGTGCTGAATGACATCAATGTTGGTATACCAAGCCAGCTGTTCAAACTCAACAGGGACACGCACTAATTTCCCCATCGCTTGTTCACTTTCGGCTAAATAGCTTGGCAGCAAACACCATCCTAAACCGCTTAACGCCATCTCTAATAATAGATAGTAGTTATCGGCGTACCATATCTCGGGGCTAAAGGCTTGATGGAAACTGCTGGTTTTATGGCTGCGTGAGCGGATAACGAGTTGGCGATGCAATCTTAGCATATCGATATGGGGCGCTTGATGCTGAGCCAATTCATGCTCTGCGGCCACATAAACATCAAAACGGATTGAACCGACATTTTCAAAATCAAGGTTATTCGGTAAGGCCAATTCACTGAAGATGATCCCGCAGCTAGCGCGACCTTGTTCCACCATTTCAATCACATCGGTACTTGATGCACTTAAACATTCAATTTCAATGTGTGGAAACTGTGTGGCTAACTGTTTGAATAAATGGGTTAACCCTTGTAACGGGATCCCTTCATCCATCGCGAGCGAAAGCTGTTGATTGGGTGAGGAAGCAAGCAGTTGTGCTTGTTGCGCTAAGCGTTGATGTTGCTGCAACGTCGCTTGCGCATACGGTAGAAGTCGCTCGCCTTGCGCGGTTAATCGTGGATAACGGCCGGAGCGATCAAACAGTTCTACGCCGCAATCAATTTCTAAATTGATGATGTGTTGGCTAACGGCTGATTGAACTTTGCCCAACTGTCTTGCCGCGCCGGAGAAAGAGCCACTCTCAACGGTTGCGGTGAAGGCTTGCAACTGATCAATACTCAACATATCTCATTTACCGATACTATCTAACTTTTTAGTATCTTCAATATAGATGAAAATGAGCCCATTCAACACCTCAGACGAAGAATAAAGAGGAGAAAAATGATGTCAATGAGAGAGCTGTCGGTGAAAGAGCGCCTTTTCCATGCAATAACGTTTGAAGTGACCGCATTAGCGTTAATTATTCCAATCTCCGCATTGGTGACAGGGCAGGGAACGGGGGATTTAGCCATGATAGGTATTGGTTTGAGCCTATTTGCCGTAGCGTGGAACTATCTATACAACGTTTTGTTCGACCGAGTGTTTGGTACCAACCGATTAGCGCGTACGGTTAGCTTACGCTTGTTACACACGACTGGTTTTGAAGGTGGGCTCGTCTTTATTTCTATTCCGGTGATCGCTTGGGTTTTAGACGTATCGATGTGGGATGCGTTGATTTTGGAAGCTGGGTTTCTGACCTTTTTCTTTATCTACACCACACTGTTTAACTGGGGATATGATCGAATTCAGCCCTATCAACGTTGGATTGAGCCAATGGCCAAATAAAGAAGAGCGGTTTTTTTAAGGGGACAAGGCAGCCAGCAGAATCACGGCTGCCTTTGCAGGCTAGATTAAGAGTTCAAAACACGCAGCACGCGCTCTGCATGCTCGGCCACTTCGATACCTTCATCCGTTAAATAGCCACCATCAGGTAATGTACACAGACCTTTTTCGTAAAGACGTTGAACGGCGGATTGCATGTCGTCAGACGCATCATTACGGACTTTAATGCCAGTCGCAGCGCTGCTTAAATCAAATTGGAGGAGTAGATTGAGCTCGGCGATATTTTGTTGAGTAAATTTCATCTCGACACCTATGTAGTGAATGATTTTTTGTCACCATAGATGGCGGCGCTGTTGGCTGCAATCAGTTGTTGTAAGAAATGTTATCTGCAACCAAATTGGGGATATTTCACACAGTTATATTCATCATTGGCTTGCAAGAGAGTGGCTATCTATAGACGCTGGATATGGGCTATCAATAAATTTTTATGATTTTCATCACGCTAAACACATTTTTTGTAAACATAGAAAATAGCTCTTGAATTGTCATAGGAATGGAGCGATTATCCGCGCCTTATATAACTTGTTTCAAAATGTTACTTGCCATGAACTTAAACCAATTTGATTCCCTATTGCCACCGCAAATGGCAGAGCGCGCCGCAGAAACTGGCGTTGGAAAAGCGACGAAAGATCCGATGAAGTCTTTCCTTCTTGCCATTTCTGCTGGCATTCATATCGGTATTGCTTTCGTTTTTTACACTACAGTGACGACAGGAACGGGCGATATGGCTTGGGGTCTGAGTCGTTTTATCGGCGGCTTTGCGTTTAGCTTAGGTCTTATTCTGGTGGTGGTCACCGGTGGTGAGTTATTCACTAGTTCAGTGCTGACTTTGGTTGCACGTGCGAGTGGCAAAATTTCTTGGAGCATGTTGATTAAAAACTGGGTCATCGTCTATTTTGGCAACCTTGCTGGTGCGCTGATGCTTGTCGCCTGTATGCTCGTTTCCAAACAATATATGTTTGATGGTGGCCAAGTTGGCCTCAATGCGATGGCCATTTCTCAGCATAAATTGCATCACGAGTTTATGCAGGCAGTAGCGCTTGGCATTATGTGTAACGTGTTGGTGTGCGTGGCGGTCTGGATGACTTTCAGTGGTCGTACCTTGACTGACAAAATTATGGTGATGATTTTACCTGTCGCTATGTTTGTCGCCGCGGGTTTTGAGCACTGCATCGCTAATATGTTCCAAGTTCCGATGGCAATTGGTATCAAATATTTTGCACCCGCTGAGTTTTGGCAGATGACGGGTGCCAATATTGCCGACTACGCAGACCTTAACTTAATGGGTTTTTTGATCAATAACCTATTACCCGTGACGATTGGCAATATCATCGGTGGGGGTGTTTTTGTTGGCATTTGGTACTGGTTAATTTACCTTCGAGATGGATCTCACGAATAACTCCTTATTGAAGAGATGATTTTAGAAGCGGCTTTAAGGGCCGCTTTTTGTTGTCATTTCTAAACCATCGCCTTAGGTGGTGTTGACTGCTTCTGCTAGTGTTTGTTCACTATTTATACCTTTAAAACAGCTTATCCACATTTTCTGTGGATAAGCTGTTTTAAAGCCAGTGTGTAAGATGAATTCTATCAAGAAGTGCACAAAAACCCAGCAGTGGGCAGTGCATTATGCACTGAAGTGGGGCGAATATAACACCGATTCCTGAGCGGTGATCGACATCTAACTATGCCTCATCTTATTAACAATAGTGTTACATTTTGGTTGCCATTTGAGCGTTTTGCGGGAAGAAATTCGCACCTCAATCCTATCTTGCAATTCATTTTGTTTCTTTTTTGTTTCTTGCTTAACGTTTATGAAAAGAAATTAAATTGACACAACTACTCACATTTCTATACATAAATTCTTAATCAAACACAACTCCGTGC
>NZ_CAWNIB010000042.1:0-9349 GCF_963874405.1 Vibrio sp. V08_P9A1T1 | reverse complement strand
TATATGATGCTCACCTCTCATTACAATAATATAAACGTCATGGTTCGTGCATTTCGGCTAATAGGTCTTTTATGGCTAGCAACGGCGGCACACAGCGTCATCAGTGCTCCCATAATCAACGCTAAAACATATCGAGTAGCGACAGAAGCGGACGATGTTGTCACGCGTATTTTGTTTGATGCCATTGCTTACCAATTTCGCCTTGAGATTGACTATGTTAATTACCCCAGCTTTGATGCGATCTTGACCGCTATCGAACAAGGGGAGAGCGATTTTGCAGCCAATGTGACTTACACCGAACAGCGTGCTCAACGCTTTGATTTCTCAAGTCCTACCAATATTGAATATACCTATGCATTTAGCCACAGCAACGTACAGTTAACCGATCTGGCGAGGGTCGGGGTTCCCAAAGGAACGATTTATGGTGAGCTGATTGCAGCTTATTTTCCTCATATTATACAGATTGAGTATGATGGTGCTCGGCGTGCCAAAGAACTTTTAAGCACGGCTGAAGTCGATGTGGTCGTAGACGCGATTAATCAATTAAAGCCGATGTTGATGGCAGGGCTCGATGCTCAATTGCTTAATGACCAACTGCCTATTCAGCCGGTTGCCATTATTACGCCAAAAGGGCACAACACTTTATTACTCAACAAAATTCAAGAATATGTACACTCAGCGTCGGTACAAAAACTGCTTAGAGAATCAGTACAAAAATACCAATTTGATATCCGCAAGCAGGCGTTGCGTCAATCCGTCATCGATAGTGGCTTAAACGTGCAGCGACCGTTAAAAGTAAAATTGGAGAACATCAGCCAATTTGCTCAGTATCAGCACGATGGTAAAGTGAAAGGAATAAACGCGGACATTGTTTTTAAAGCATGTGACATTCTGTTGCTCAAATGCGAACTGGCCAGCCAGCCAGACGAAACGTGGGAGAGTATGTATGCCGATTTGGTCAATAAACGCATTGATATCCTAGTACCAGTTACCGTCTCTCAACAACGAAAATCCGACGTTTATTTTAGTGACACGTATTACCAGCCTGAAGCCGTCTTGATCAAACGTGAAAATTACAAAGACAATGTTTACAGCAATGTGTCGGAATTAATTGTTGAGCGCATCGGCGTGATTAAAGAAGATTTCTTTGAAGAGCTGTTAGGAAAAATGCTGCCCAATAAAGTGCTACATGTTTATAAAACTCAAAATGAATTGGTCAAAGCCTTGCTCGGTAAGGAGGTCGATTACATCGTTCTAAACCGTGCTAACTTTAACCAAATATTGCGCGAAGCGGATAACTTATTGCCGTTGGAGGAAGATCTATTTATCGGCAGTTTTTACTCGTCTGAGATTGCAATGGGCTTTCCCAAAAATAGCATGGGCGCTTCGCTGGCTCCTTTATTTACTCGTGCTATTAAGATGATTGATACGCAGAAAATCATCAACACCTATGATTATCAACCGAATTGGCGAGCAACGTTAGCGGCCGAGAAAACTTTTTCACGCCACACTCAATGGCTGTTTACGTTGGTATTTGGCTTCTTGTTAGTGGTCGCTTTCTATCTACACTCACAATCTGTTACCGATAATTTAACCAAGCTGCGTAATCGCCGAGCTTTATATCGCCGTTATTCGAGAGGCTTAAACAGCGATCTAACCTTGATTTATTTAGATGTGAATAACTTTAAGCCGATAAACGATAACTATGGTCATGAAGTGGGGGATGAGGTATTGAAAGCACTTGCCAGCCGCATCGATTCTATTTGGCGTGGTCGTAGTTACCGAATCGGGGGTGATGAGTTTATCCTGATTGGGCAATATAGTGATGAGAAGCTTGAGCCTGTGTTAATGCAGTTAGAGTCCTTTACCTACAGCGATTCTGCTCGAAATTTAAACATAAAAGTCAATGTGGCAATTGGAGTGTCGAATTACAGAGATCATTTCATGAGCCTAGAAGAAGTATTGCACCAAACTGATATTGCCATGTACCAAAGTAAGCACCACCGTAGCGGTCAACGAGATAATACAAAACCTCTTCTCAAGATAATCAGAAGTTCAAACAAGAGCTAAAATAGTCCACCTATTTTATTGAGTAGAAGAGAAAATAGAAGATTTGTTCAAATGGTGTTCACTTAAAACAAAAAGCTTCCATCCATTGGGATTTCGGCTTGCAATCATTACTATGATGCTTGATAATCGCCGCACTCTTTGGCCAGCAAGCCAAGAAAACAAATCAATGGAGGCTCTGGTCCTCCCGCAACACTAACTTGTGAACTCGGTCAGGCCCGGAAGGGAGCAGCCGCAGCAGGCGACGTGTGTGCCGGGATGTGGCTGGGGCCTCCACCCTTTTTGTCGCTGACAAACTTTATCCGTACACTCCCGATTTCTTCGTTTCAAAAGCTAATGCAATAATGTTTTATCATATTGCAATCTGAAACATACATTTTGTCCAAAGACATGCTGATTCATTTATAATCAATTATTATTGAAAGTTGATTTATTAATAACTATTGGTTTATGACTATGCTCAATCCTATTTGGTTAAACACTTTTAAAACATTAGTCGATATTGGGCACTTTACTAAAACGGCTGAGTTACTCCATATGACGCAACCTGGGGTAAGCCAGCACATAAATAAACTAGAAGTTGCCTGCGGTTATCCTTTGATAAAGAGATTTAACAAGAAATTTGAGTTAACAATCTATGGGCGGAAAGTTTACGATTATGCTGTCAAACACTTTGAAGAAGAGTTTGAGTTATTACAGAATCTAGCACACGACGAACCTTTCCGTGGTCGCTGTACTATAGGCTGTTCGGGGACCTTCGCGTGGCTGATTTATTCACAATTACTTTCTTTGCAAGTGAGTTATCCAGGCTTATCCATTGAGTTAGAAGCAACACCAAACCATCGTATATTTGAGCAGATATTGCAGGGGAAACTGGATATAGGTCTAGTGACAAAAGAACCTAACCCTAAATATTTCGCGAGCCGTATTGTTGGTGCGGAGTGTCTTGCTCTTGTATTGCCACTGTCCGCAGACGAAAGCTTGCCTATAAATGACTTGTTAATAGAATTGGGAGTCGTTCGTCATCCAGATTTTGCTCACTACTTCCAAACATATGTCAATCAAGCGAATAATGATTTGCTTCGTCTAGTCGATTTGGAAGATGTTCCGACGCAAAGCTATATTAACCAAGTGCACCAAATATTAGTTCCTATAGCTAAAGGGATTGGTTTTACAGTAGTTCCTCGATGGTGCGTTAACTTGTTCGCGGATAAAGAGCAGCTAAAAATATTCAACATTACTGCAGATATACAAGAACCTGTTTACTTGGTTAGCAAACTTAACTCACCTCTTGCTAGGCGTTATGAGCAAGTCATTGATGTTATTGATCACTCTTTTAAGGTTGTTTGACTTGATTGAACCTCACATAAGCAGATGATATTAGCATTAAAGCTTCATAGCTGACCTTGCAATAGAAACCAAAAAGGGCTGGTTGTGCTACCTGCCCTTGAAATTTTATTAATGCATCACAGATCGACTATTCGTAATCAGAGGCATAAGTTTCTTCGTATGAGTGCGAGTAAAGCTCAAATAGGTTACCAAATGGGTCTTCTAGATAAATCATTTTAGCGAGCTTGTTATCATCTTCTGGGTGGTAACGCATGATATCCATACGCGCTTTACCGCCATATTGTTCAATGCGCTTAATCGCGCCTTCAAAGTCGTCGGTTTGTAGACAGAAGTGGAAGATACCAAGGCGAGAGAAGTCTACTTCGTGACGCTCTTCGCGCTCTTTCATTTCAAACAATTCAACACCAATACCATCAGTTGTTACTAGATGTGCAATATTGAAACCTTTGAAACCCTCACCAAAAACAGCAATACACATGCGGCCAATCGCTGACTCTCGCTCTTCAATAACTTGTGTATTATTCATGACGATTTTTAAACCCAAAGCTTGAGTGTAGAACTCAACAGCTTTATCCATATTGCCAACCATAATACCGACGTGATTCATTTTCATAATTCGCTCCTAATACCTTTGATTTTTTGGCTTCGTTTCGATAGATGGGAGTATATGGAGATTGATGGATTAAATAAAATTATCAGTAATTATAAAAATGATAAATTATAATTATAAGAGAAACGCAAGATGTCTCCGTGTTAGAACCAATACAAATGGCGATAGTAGAGAATGATAATTTTCCGTATCTAAGCCAATCCGTGACAGGCTAATTTAGAAAAATCGTTCACTTCAGATTTGGCCACACATTTGCGAGTGAGCTAAGTGGTATCGGATATTCAACGGCTCCTCATCCATTGAGTTGAAGAAAAAATCTCTTATTAAGGGATTCTTAAGTTACGTCCGTTATTTTTGTTTACAGAGTAAGCAAAAAGGAAATGCCGATGAAAACCATACGCTCAGCATCTGATCTGCAATTGGCCGTAATTGATCCTTCTCATCCTCGCTGGTTGGAAGCCATACACCTTGTGCGCGAGCGTTATCAGCAAGCGTTTGATGCACGCCTTATTACTTTTATGCCTGCTTATTTAGCTTTGCTTGATCATGACGAAATGAAATCCGTATGTGGTTTTCGCGTAGCGCAGCAAGAGCCTCTATTTCTCGAACAATACCTTGACCAACCTGCCGATGAAATTTTATCGCAGCGTTTTGATTGCCGAGTATCCCGAAGTGCTTTGATTGAATTTGGCCAACTGGCCTCTTTTGGTCGTGGTTTATCGGCGCTGCACTTTACTTTGATCGCTCAACAGCTGGTTGATTTAGGATATGAATGGTGCGTTTTTACAGCAACGGATCCACTGCATGCTTTGATGCGTCGATTTGGTTTACAACCGACATTGATCGCGAAAGCGTCAGCATCTTGCATTCCTAACGCCAACCAAATTTGGGGCAGTTATTACCAACACAGCCCTCGAATTTTAGCGGGAAATTTGGCGCAGGGGCTGGCGTTGCTCAACCGATTTCATTTAAACCAGAAACAAGCGTGAGGCCTTTGCTATGAACCGAATTTTATCGGCGCTTCATCAACATGCGCAGCAAAAGCCAGATAGCATTGCCTTCATTGGGCACAATGCCAAACAAGAAAAGATAGCGCTGAGCTATCAACAGCTCTTAGAAAAAGTGGAAGCCACAGCACGCACATTGTGCCAGTGGCAGGTTCAGCGTATTGCATTAAAAGCTGAAAATAGTTTGGATTGGGTGATCATCGACCTTGCGGCCATGCACGCAAAAATAGTGCTCGTTCCTGTACCTACTTTCTTTAGCAAGGCACAGGTTGAACACTTACTGTATGAATCGGGGGTTGATGTTTGCTTAGGTGATTGGCCAACGCTAGGTGAACCTTTCTCAACGCTCAGCCATCTACCTGCTTTTGTCTATTTGGCGAATCCATCAGCACAGGTGTTGCCTTTGACGCAAAAAATCACCTTTACGTCTGGGTCCACCGGAACGCCGAAAGGGGTGTGTTTGAGTGACGAAAACATGCAAGCGGTCACGCTGGCGATCGCAGAGAAAATGTCCGCGCAAGTTGAGCGTCACCTCGTGATGCTGCCTCTCTCAACCTTGTTAGAAAACATCACGGGTGTGTATGTTCCTTTGGTTCTGGGTGTGACATCAACAGTCGTCTGTGGCAGCGAAGTAGGTTTGACCGGTTCTAGCCAGTTCTGTGGTGCAACGTTCGCACTCGCACTACAACAGTTTCAGCCGTCAAGCTTGGTGCTAACGCCTGCGCTATTGCTGGCATTAATTGAAGTCGTCAAGCAGAGCCCAGCTCTTGCGCTGCCTTTACGCTGGGTTGCCGTGGGCGGGGCGCGAGTGGCTCCCCAATTAATTGACGCAGCTCGCCAACTCGGCATTCCCGCTTTTGAAGGGTATGGTTTGTCTGAAAGTGCTTCGGTCGTGAGTATGAATACACCCCAACAAAATAAGCCGGGGTCGTGCGGACAGGTGCTGTCTCATCTTCAGGTTTCGCTGGCACAAGATGGCGAATTGTTAGTTAAAGGCAACACGGCTTTGGGGTATTTAGGTGAGCCGTTTAGCCACGAGTGGTTGTCAACTGGCGATATGGCCACAATCGATGATGAGGGTTTTTTAACCATCATCGGGCGTAAAAAGAACCTCATCATCACCAGTTTTGGGCGTAACGTGGCCCCTGAGTGGATTGAATCTCAAGCATTGGCTTTGATTGCACACCATCGATTTGTGGTGGTGGGCGACGGGCAGGCAGGCCTCACGGCCGTCAGTGACAGTCCTTTACCTGATCTCGTTACGCGCGTGCAACAGCTCAATAGCGTGTTGCCCGATTACGCACACATCACGCAGCTTTGGTTGGTGAGCGATATTCACTGCTGGCAAAAGTGGCTGACCGCTAATGGTCGCCCAAAACGCTTAGCTATTGAAAACGCACTGCAAGAGGCTCGCTTGGCGTGCCACACCACTAATCCACAGACGGTTTTTATCTCTATTCCTTCCTTCTATTCAATGGCTGAGGAGCTTTAAAATGAGCAAATTTTTCCATATTTTAAAAACACAAACTGAGCCAGCACAGCAGCAGATGTTGCAAGCTCCGGTATTTGATGCCTGCGCAAGAGGAGAGATCAGCCTAGAGATGTATATTCGTTTTCTCACTCAAGCTTATCACCATGTTAAACATACGGTGCCACTGCTGATGGCATGTGGCAGCCGCTTAGGCGATGAATATGAGTGGGTACGAACGGCGATTGCCGAGTACATCGATGAAGAAAAAGGCCACCAAGAGTGGATCTTGAACGATATTAAAGCGTGCGGTGGTGATGTGGATGCAGTGCGTCATAATGAGGGCGCTGGGCGCGTCAGCGCTTCCATCGAACTCATGGTGGCGTATCTCTATCACCAGATTGATCGCGCTAACCCGTTGAGCTTATTTGGTATGGTGTGGGTACTTGAAGGAACCAGTGTGGGTGTCGGTGGGAATATCGCACGGTTAGTCAAACAGCGTTTGGAGCTTCCTGATGCGGCGATGACCTATCTCACTTCGCACAGTGAACTTGACCAAGGGCACATCCGTTTTTTTGAATCGTTAATGAACAACATTCAGTGTGTATCCGATCAAGAGGCCATCATCCGCTCTGCAAACATGGTGTTTGATCTGTATGGGCAGATGCTGCGAGAACTACCGCTTCCTTGCGAGTCAATGGTACATGCAGGTTCGCAAGATTTAGCTTCGCAAGGTGTAAGGTCGCAATATGGATCTTAATCATCAACATGTTTTACTCACCGGCGCTTCCGGTGGTATCGGGCAACGCATCGCATTGCTGCTTGCTAAGCAAGGAGCCAGTCTAGTTCTGGTGGCTCGTAATGGTCAAAAACTCGAGCAACTTCGGCAAACGCTACCCATGCCTGAGAAGCATCTGATTTTGAGTGCAGATTTAAGCACAGAGTCAGGAATAGAGCAGATCAACACCTTCATTCAGCGCTTTTTTATGGGCCAGAAACGAATCAGTGTGGTGATCAATAATGCGGGCATCAACCAGTTTCGCTTATTAGCCAGACGAACCGCAGTTTCAGTGCAACAGGAGCTGCATTTGAATTTACTTGCTCCGATGCAACTGACTCAATCGGCGATACATTGGTTGAATAAACCGGGGATTATTTTAAATATTGGCTCAAGTTTAGGGGCTATTGGTTACCCAGGTTATGCAACGTACTGCGCTACCAAAGCAGGGTTGCACCGTTTTAGTGAAGCGATGCAGCGTGAGCTTGAGGGGACGGGTATCAAGGTACTCTACCTAGCGCCGCGAGCGACCAATACCGAGCTGAATAATGACACGGTGAACCAGTTCAACCAAGCCGTAGGCAACCACTGTGATGAGCCAGAGGTTGTTGCCCAACATGTGCTTAGTATGCTCGAAAGCGAATCAACAACTCGCTGGATTGGCTGGCCTGAAAAAGTATTGGTGCGATTAAATCAACTATGGCCTGCAGTGATTTCGTCGGCAATTAAAAAGCAGCAAGCGACCATTCTTGCCTTTTTGAACCGTTAAAGCGTGATAATTCAAGGAGAACAACATATGAAAACTGTGTTTAAATGGGCCAGTGCATTGGTCATCTTTGCGGTAAGCACGACACTCGCTTTTGCGATCACCCCTTTAGCTCAGGTTCAATCTGATTGGGCCAAATGCCAATACAAAATGAAGTCGAGCGATGATCAAGAACGTTGTTTTGAACGTGTCATTATGCGTAACACCTTAGAGATGCAATCAAGCAACAGCCCAGAACTCAAAGTGTGGCTTGCCATCAATAAATCCTCATTAGCGGGCGTAAAAGGTGGGTTGGGTGCGCTATCTTTAGTGAAAGAGGCGAAATTATTGTACGAAGAGGTTATCGATCAAGCGCCTAATACTTTAGATGGCTCGGCTTTTACGAGTTTAGGCACCTTATATTACAAAGTGCCCGGCTGGCCAGTGGCTTTTGGCGACGACGTTAAAGCGGAAGAGTTGCTGCAAAGAGCGCTGCTGATTAACCCGACAGGAATTGATGCCAACTATTTTTACGGTGATTTTCTTGCCGAGCAAGGCAGAACCGATGAAGCAAGAAAGTACCTGTTGCAAGCACAACAAGCACCAGCAAGGCCACAAAGAGCGATTGCCGATGCTGGGCGTCAGCAAGAAATTGCCCTTTTGTTGGAGAATTTAAAATAACGTATGCGTTTATTATTAGTCGAAGATGACAAACAATTGGGCGAGTCAATGCAGGTGGCGTTGACTCGCCAAGGCTATACGGTGGATTGGCTAGAAAAAGGTGGCGGCGTGGCGTGTGCGCTCAAAACTGAACAGTTTTCGGCGGTGATCTTGGATTTAACCTTACCGGATATGGATGGTCTTGAGGTGTTGCGTGGCATTAGAAACGCTGGTTATTCGCTGCCTGTGATGATCCTAACGGCGCGTGATGATATTAGCGATCGCGTCAAAGGGTTAGATGGTGGAGCCGATGAATACATAGGTAAACCCTTTGCGCTAGAAGAGCTACTGGCACGTCTACGGCTTATCATTCGTCGCAGCTCGGGCAGCGCCGAGGCTCTGATTTCGATTGGTGATCTGAGCCTCTCTCTTTCCAAACAGGAGATTGAATATCGTCAGCAACCCCTTAAACTGACGCGCAATGAATATAAAATTCTCGCCAGTTTGATCACTCAAGCAGGGCGAGTGATGAGCAAAGAGCTATTGCAACAAGCGCTTCATGGTTGGGACGAAGGCAGCAGTGACAACGCTATCGAAGTTCACATTCATAACTTGCGTAAAAAAATGCCAGAAAATGTCATCAAAAATATCCGTGGTGTGGGGT
>NZ_CAWNIB010000041.1:0-9389 GCF_963874405.1 Vibrio sp. V08_P9A1T1 | reverse complement strand
TTATAAACCATGGGAAAGAGAAAACAGATGATGGATGACATTGTAAAGAAAGATATAGCTAACGACCCAAAGGTAGCCCGTTTATTTTAGTAACCTTCTTCGTTTTTTAATTCATTATCTGCTCCTTTGAAAAGACACTACTATGAAATACAGGTCCATCCGAATGCTATTAGTGTCCGTATAAATGATAATATTGTGTATAACTAAACAACTTGAAGTGGCAGGTAGGTTGGAAAGTAAGTTTCCCCCATGAGTATAGATAAACGATTTGATGAAGTGAGCGAACGTAACCAACACCGCTGCAGCTTCAAATAAGAAGGGGATATCAAACGATCAATCGGCATGATTTATCATAGATAGAAGGTCACAACATTCCCCGCGCTAAGAAAAATACTAGATAAATCTTGTTCAATTTTTTCGAACTTAATCATCAAACAGAGTGAGTTATCTCAGGTTACGAATCACTCTACACTGGCTCCAACAGCTAGGAAGCCGCTGAGCACCTACTACCTTTTAATGAATCTGAGGACACTTTAATGAAAGCACTATTGAAACAACTAACCATATCAACTTCTGGATTTTCTGCGCTTGCGCTTCGTTTCCCAATTGGCATCATTTTTATGGCGCACGGTGCGCAGAAACTCTTTGGCTGGTTTGGAGGATATGGATTAGAAGGCACAGGTCAATGGATGGCTTCAATTGGCTTAAACCCAGGTGTGCTGATGGCATTTTTAGCGGGTAGTGGTGAATTCTTTGGGGGCCTATTCATTTTACTTGGCTTACTAACTCGCCCTGCCGCCTTGCTTCTTTCTATTACGATGATCGTCGCAATCGCTTCTGTACACTTAGGTAACGGCTTATTCATGGCTAATAACGGTTATGAGTTTGGCCTTGCGCTGCTTGCAGCCAGTGTATCGTTGGTTTTCTCTGGTGCTGGCAAATTGGCACTTGATAACTGGTTAAATAAAAAGCTCGCATAATCTATGCCTAAGGCCAGCATACCGTTTCATTGAAGGAGGCCAAGCCTCCTTCAAACGTTAAGATTTTCAGTCGATAACATTCAACTTAGTATCACTTTCCTTCCTTTCTCTACTTGTGTTGCATGCCCTTCTTTTTATGCTACATAAAAGTGCCGTTGAGACCCTATTCATATAAAGCAACCTTAATGGGTAAATATGCAACCAAACGAGCTTAAAATTGAATGAAAACTAGCGAATTACCATTAGATGAGAATAGTGACATTTGTTAACACAAAAGACCCATATGTTGCCAAATGATAAAAAATAAAAATTTAAAACCAAAAATAGGTTATTAAAACGTAAAGGATGGGCGATTTTAAGTGATAAAGATCACAGCAATTAACCGTTAACATTATTTTACTTTTTGATTTGCACTCAGCCCTGCTAACCTGCGGCACGCTTTGAAATGATGTCGAAGTGCATAAAATAAAGGAGTGTTCACAATGAATACCAAAAAACCGATGTCGCTTACCGGCCGTGTTATTTTAGGTATGGTAGCGGGTATTTTGACTGGCTTTGCCATTCGAGCTCTATTTGCTGAAAACGGATTTGTTGACGCGTATATCGTTAACGGCTTATTCGATGTTGGCGGAAAAATCTTTATCGCCAGCTTAAAAATGTTAGTTGTACCCCTCGTGTTTGTTTCTCTCGTTTGTGGTACGAGCTCACTGAAAGATCTCACCACACTTGGCCGCATGGGCGGTAAAACCCTAGCCTTTTACATCGCAACCACTGCGATTGCCATCACACTGGCACTGACAATGGGCACTGTGTTTCAACCGGGGTCCGGAGCCGATTTAACCGCAGCAAGCTCATTCCAATCTGCGCAAGCCCCTTCTTTGGGCCAAGTGTTTATTGATATGTTCCCGACCAACCCAATCAGCGCGATGGCAGAAGGTAAAACACTGCAGGTCATCGTCTTTGCAGTACTATTTGGCATAGCCATCAGTGCCGCGGGTAAACCGGGCGAGCGTATTGCGGGCGTTTTTAATGACTTGAACGAAGTTATTATGAAACTAGTCGCTTTGTTGATGAACCTTGCTCCATACGGCGTATTTTTCCTGATGGCGAAACTGTTTACCAGCCTTGGTTTAAGTGCCATTTTGAACCTCGCAGAATACTTCGTAGTACTGACGGTTACCTTACTGCTACACGGTTTTGTCACCTATAGTTTGATGTTGAAAGGCTTTACTGGTTTAAGTCCAATCACCTTCTTCCGTAAAATGGAAGATGCCATTATGTTCGCTTTCTCTACAGCCTCTTCCAATGCGACTATACCCGTCACCATGGAAACGGCTAAAAACCGCTTAGGGGTTGATAACAAGATAGCTTCTTTCACCATTCCGCTAGGTGCGACCGTTAACATGGATGGCACAGCGATCATGCAAGGCGTTGCGACAGCATTTATTGCCCAAGCGTTCAATATCGACCTAACCATGGGTGACTACGTGATGGTCATCCTCACGGCAACACTAGCCTCTGTTGGTACAGCAGGCGTTCCGGGTGTTGGTCTTGTCATGCTAGCGATGGTGCTAAACCAAGTCGGCTTGCCACTAGAAGGTATTGCTTTGATTATGGGTGTTGACCGCTTATTAGATATGATCCGCACCGCAGTCAATATTACTGGTGATAGCTGTGTGACTCTTATTGTGGCGAAAACAGAAGGCGCGTTAGACGAAGCTCGCTTTAATGATCCACAAGCTGGCGTGAAAGAAGAAGAAGTCCATTTAGCAAAAGCTCAAGCCTAACTTTCTTCACTTCCACTCATCAAAATCAAACCCTGTCGCTATTGCTACAGGGTTTTTCTTTATTCGCGTTACAGGTCAAGAATAAGATTAAAAATCAAGTAGATCAGAGCTATCTCACACCGAACTATCTTCAATAGATCTAGAATTTTATCAGCCTAACTTTCTAGGAGTGAACACAATGATACCTCGACGCACATGGCTTCTTTTGTTCTGCACTTTACTCTTTCCTTCAGTCGCTCTTGCTTCCTCTAACGATATCGATTCGTTAGATCTAACACACTCAACGATTGGTTATGCCTCTTTAGTCATTTTTACTCTGGCATACACTTTGGTCATGATGGAGGAGTACCTTAAGCTACGAAAGTCTAAACCTGTGTTACTTGCAGCTGGTTTAATTTGGGCCATGATTGGTTATGTTTATCAGCAGTATGAATTAACCGAGATTGCCAAAAACGCGCTAGAGCATAATTTGCTGGAATACGCCGAATTATTGCTGTTTCTGTTAGTCGCGATGACCTACATCAGTGCAATGGAAGAGCGGCGATTATTTGATGCATTACAAGCGTGGATGGTGGGAAAAGGTTTTGATTTTCGTGATCTTTTTTGGATCACGGGGCTACTTGCATTTTTCATCTCGCCAATTGCCGATAACCTAACCACCGCACTGTTGATGTGCGCTGTCGTACTAAAAGTGGCAGGAAACAACCCACGTTTTATCAACATTGCTTGTATTAATATCGTCGTAGCGGCTAACGCCGGAGGCGCTTTTAGCCCTTTTGGAGACATCACCACCTTAATGGTTTGGCAAGCGGGCCATGTGCCATTTTCACAGTTCCTTTTTCTGTTTCTCCCTTCTGTGATCAACTACCTTGTTCCTGCATTGCTGATGTCATTTTTTCTGCCCAAGGAAAAGCCAACCACCCTGCATGAACATGTCGAGCTTAAACGCGGAGCCCGCCGTATTGTCGTACTTTTCATGTTAACCATTGCTACCGCCGTAGCATTCCATGCTGTGGTGCGCTTTCCACCCGTGATAGGCATGATGATGGGGCTCGCTTACTTACAATTTTTTGGCTACTTCCTCAGGAAAACCTTACCTACTTCGCTGGCCAAAAAAACCGTAATTGCGATTGCAAATAATGACGAGGCCGCCCTAAAACGTATTGGCTCTGTGGTGCCATTCGATGTCTTTAAGCGAGTTTCACACGCCGAATGGGATACGCTACTGTTTTTCTACGGGGTGGTCATGTGCGTAGGAGGGCTAAGCTTACTGGGTTATTTAGGCTTGATCTCGGAAGTGATGTATAGCCAATGGAACCCCATATGGGCAAACGTGATGATTGGGTTTCTTTCGGCGATTGTCGATAACATTCCCGTCATGTTTGCAGTACTGACGATGGAACCCGATATGTCCACCGGAAACTGGTTGCTCGTCACATTAACAGCGGGCGTCGGCGGCAGTTTACTCTCGATTGGCTCAGCCGCTGGAGTGGCTCTGATGGGCGCTGCACACGGCAAATACACCTTTGTAGGCCATCTAAAATGGACACCGATTATTGCAACAGGCTACGCCGCAAGTATTGGTGTCCACTTACTACTCAATCACGCTTTGTTTTAACGAATTTGCTTTGCAATATAATGACACAGCGCCTCTGCCAGCTGGTGCGAGGCCAAGTTGCGTGCCACCACTTCTGAAGCCAGCTTTCCGCTGTTTATCACGCCAATCCAATCGTCAATCATGGCGCTAAAGCCTTTACTGGTCAGCATTGGCGTCCAATCTTTTAAACTAAGGGCTTGCTCTTGCCCTTGATGCCAACGTTTTCCTTGTGTAAACGAGTCAAACTCAAAACCTTCATTCACAAAGCTCGCGCTGACTCGCTCAGCGGTTATGCCGAACTGGCGATTCATTGAGGCATGCAGCAAACTTTCGCCGTGTTGCCATTGAACATCCAAGCGGGATAACTGACCTTGATGCTGCTGGTAGGTAATATAAGCATCATCCAATGTGGCTTTAGCACTCACGTTTACGCTGTCTAGCGGATGGATAAAATCATCAAAGATAAAGGTGCGCACATCACCGGGCAGATCATAGCGGTGCTTTTCCCAACGAAGCGAACGTAAGTCGTTTCTATTACCAGTTTGCACTGCATTTAGGTGTTGGTTATAGAGCGGAATATGACGGCGATTAAACCCCACATACAAAGGTTGACGATGCTTTTCTGCAAGCTCATACAACATTTCACAGGCGCTTGCACTGTCGGCTAGCGGCTTATCAACAAAGGTTGGAATTCCGTGTTCAAGGAAAAATTGGGCGATTTGAGGGTGAGCCGAGGTCGCCGCATGGATCATAACCGCATCAACGTTATAGCCAAGTAGCTCTCGATAATCCGTGCAATTCTCTGAAATGCGGTAACGCTGCGCTAGTTGCGTAACAAGAGCTGGATTACGAGTACAAAATACCAATTCTAAATCTGGGCGCTGTGTGATGACCGGAAGATACGCCTTTTGCGCGATATCACCTAGACCAATAATGCCAATTTTCATCATCAAATCTCTTTTCGTTAGATGAAGGTTAGGCTAACACAAGAAGATTAAAAAGGGAGGTGTAGAACTCAGTGAAAAGGCAATCCTTGCCTGTCTGGGATGAGGTTAAAATGGGCTCTCTTTGTTCAGCTCATTGCAAATTTCGACAATCGCCAATGAGAGCCCGGATTTGATGATTTGTTGCTGACGCTGAAGTTGAAGCTGGTAAAAATCCAGTTCAATGTCGCCATCCGGCTCCAATACTTCCAACTGCACCATGCCCATTTTGGCCACCAAATGGAGCTTTTTTATCGGCACCAAAATTTTCGGGTCGGTGAACTCGTATTCAGCACCATCACTGTTGAGTTGATTACGCAGTTTGATGATATCTTCAATATCGTGGTAAACATCATCAGGTAATACCCCAAGACCAAACAGCAGTTTTAGCCTGACAGACAAGTTGCCGAGTGGTCCAGAATCTTGCAATAGAGGGCCAACTACTGATTGGACAGCGAAGTTATCTTTGCGAAAAATGCGTTGCATTAATGCATCAATCGCCTCATTGAACACTTCAACCGTCGTAATAAAGAATCCGCGCACCGAATGGGCACTATTCAGTCGTTCAATTATATCGCTTTCGTTAATTCTATCTGCCATACGCTGTACTAATTGTTGTTATAAAGGGAGGGCATTAGCGCCCTCCAAAGTATTTATGTGATTAAAGCTGTTTGTAGATCGCTTCAATTTGCTTAACCTGCTCGCTCTGCTCATCTAACCCTGTGTAATGGGCCAGTGTTTTACATACGCCATATTGGTTCAATGATGTTTGAAGCTCGACTGCTTGAGGATCGCTGTCGTTGGTATATTTAAGGGCCGCCGCAATCCCTTTCAATAGCGTTTTGTTTTCAACACCGTACTCGATTGTACCGAGTAATGGCTTGATTAATCTATCATTGGGGCCTAATTTTCGTATTGGCTGACGACCAACGCGATCCACTTCATCCACCAAATATGGGTTGGCAAAGCGGCTCAATATTTTTTCGATATAAGCGGCGTGCAATTCAGGGTCAAAACCGTAACGACGAATGAGTACTTCACCGCTTTCATGCATGGCTTGCTTCACTTGCTGACGAATTGCAGGATCTTCAATTGCTTCACGAATCGTCTTATGACCACTCAAACAACCCAAATAGGCGGTAATGCAGTGCCCAGTATTTAGAGTGAAAAGTTTACGCTCAACAAAAGCCATCAGATTATTGGTTTTTTCCATCCCTTCAATGTTGGGGATCTCACCTTTAAATTGCTGTTCATCAACAATCCATTCGCTGAAACTTTCAACCGTCACGGCCAACGGGTCATCGTTCGCGGCTTCGACAGGTGGCACAATGCGATCCACCGCGGAATCGACAAAACCAATTAACTCATCGGTTTTAGCATGCAGCGATGGGTCTAGATATTTATACACTTCGCCTTTCAGGTGTGTTGTACCGCGAACCATGTTTTCACAAGCGATCACATTGAGTGGCTGCTCATTGCCCGCTTCAAATCTTTTGGTGATGCCTTTGGCGATCGTTTTCGCAATGATATCAAGCACTGCAGGGCCGACAGCTGTAGTGACCAAATCCGTTTTTACAATGCGATCAATCACATCATTACTGGCTGAATTCACCGCAGTGACATGAGTGACAGTATCAATTTTGCACTCAGAACCCACTACCTTTACTTTGTATTCTTGACGATGACTCAATTGATCGACCAAAGGTTCATTGACATCGGCAAAAGTCACTTCAATGTCTGCATCGGCCAATAATTTACCAATAAAACCACGACCAATGTTACCCGCGCCAAAATGTACTGCATTTTTCATAATCTTACCTACCAAAAACTTATCTAAAAGAGAAAAGAGCGCTTAATGCTTCAATTGAGGTGAGGTCAGCAGTATAGGGGAACAGCCGACCTCGTTTTGCCTCAGGAGCAAAAGCGTTACGCTGCTTGGTTACCCGATAGGATGGCCAAGATATCGCTCACGTCTCTGGTTGAGGTGAGCTTCTCGATAGCATCAGGCTCATCGAGTGCGTTGGTAATGGTGGTAATAACTTGAATATGTTCATCATTTTTGGCGGCAATACCGATAACCAGTTTCGCTACGCCATCTTGGTCGTCCGTAAACTGCACACCAGCAGGATATTGGCAAATCACAATGCCCGTTTTAATCACACGGTCTTTGGCGGCGACGGTGCCATGAGGAACGGCAATCGATTCTCCAAGATAAGTGGATACCATTTTCTCACGTTCAAACATGGCATCAACATACTCAGGCTCCACATAGCCAAGCTCAACTAACTTATTGCCAGCGAAACGAATGGCTTCTTCTTTATTAGCGGCATTCAAACCTAAGTGAATGTTTTCTTTTTGGATTTGAAAAACGGACGGTTTTTGAATTTCAAAGCTGTCGTCATTCGCAGCGAGGATGGATACTTTAACCACATCGCTATCATTCGCCGCCTTAGGGCGTTGAGCTGCCAAAAGCTTAGTCACAAGCTGGTTGTACATTTCACTGTCTAAAAAGTTGCTCAGTGAAATATGCTGTGCACTGGGTGCATGTGTGCGTGCGCGGCCAGTCAGGTCTTTATGAGTAATCACGATTTCTGCGTTCTCCGGCAAACTATTGATGGCAAGGTTAGTGACATGAATCGCTAAGCCCGCATCTTTGATTTTTTTACGCAGCATGCTTGCGCCCATTGCGCTTGAACCCATACCCGCATCGCAAGCAACAATAATGCTTTTCACGTTGGCTAAATCAATATTGCTTTTTTGAGAAGCCGTCGTCATATTGCCCTTTGCGCTCGATTTCATCTCTTTCATTTGTGATGTGGCTTTTTCTAACGCCGCTTCATCACCTTCTTCCTCGGTGCTGCTCTGTGCTTTCATCAATAATGACGCAACGGTAAAGGACACACCTGCCGCACCAAATATTGAGCATAATACGCCAACAATCGATCCTTTCTGTGTCATCAGTAGCACTGCAAAGATAGAGCCAGGAGACGCTGGAGAAACAATACCTGCATTGAAGAGAGTCAAAATGAACACCCCTGTCATACCACCAGCAATCGCTGCAAGAATCAGACGTGGATTCATCAGTATGTATGGGAAATAAATCTCATGGATGCCGCCGAAGAAGTGAATGATGGAAGCGCCACCAGCTGTTTGACGTGCTGTACCTTTACCAAACACCATGTAAGCCAACAAAATACCGAGACCAGGGCCAGGGTTTGCTTCAATTAAGAAGAAGATTGACTGCCCCATTTCACTGGCTTGTTGAATACCTAACGGTGAGAAAATACCGTGGTTAATCGCGTTGTTAAGGAACAAGATCTTCGCGGGTTCAACAAAAATAGAGGTGAGTGGTAAAAGGTGTGCTGAAACTAGGAAGTTTACGCCTGCCGCTAAACCACCAGAGAGCACTTTGACAAATGGCCCAATAAGGTAAAACGCCAAGATTGCGCCAAGCATACCAATAATGCCTGCCGAGAAGTTGTTTACCAACATCTCAAAACCGCTTTTTACTTTACCTTCAACACGTTGGTCAAAGGTTTTGATCGCCCAACCACCCATAGGGCCAACCATCATGGCTCCCATGAACATGGGGATATCTGTTCCGACAATCACACCCATTGTGGTGATGGCACCGACAACAGCGCCACGTTCTCCACCAACCAATTTACCACCCGTGTAACCAATCAGCAGTGGTAATAAGTAAGTAATCATCGGCCCAACCATAGATGCTAACGTTTCATTCGGTAGCCAACCTGTTGGGATAAATAGTGCGGTTATAAAGCCCCACGCGATAAACGCGCCAATGTTTGGCATAACCATGTTAGATAAGAAGCGACCAAAATTTTGTATCTTGATCTTTGCATCTGGTGATATCATGCGGATTCCCCGTTCGATGTTCTGATGAATATTGTTGTTGTAACGGTTCTGCGAAAAACCGTTGATTGCTTAGTACACAATCAATTTACCACACAATTTCATTCTGGAACTGACGACGGGTTTTTCGTGATCAGCCCCTCATAAATCCTAGCTTACAAATCATTTC
>NZ_CAWNIB010000040.1:0-9643 GCF_963874405.1 Vibrio sp. V08_P9A1T1 | reverse complement strand
GTTTTAGCCTTGGCTGGCGATTCCACTATAACGAGTGATTTACCCATAATTGACTCAAATGCCCTTAATCATTACGCGAAAGTAAATCGCATGACGTTCTAAATTATTGCTTCTTTTTTTACTATCGAGCCAGTTAACAAGAAGATCAACATGTTTTTTAAAAATAAAATTCAACCACTCAATAATTGGTCAAAATGCAACCAGAGCTCAGTGGTCTATTCTCCGCCAGCCTTCCAACCTAAATTGAGAAGTTTAAAATCGAATCCTGTGGTACTTGTGAGCTTGACTTTCATTGCTGCAGCACTCTACTAAACGTGCTTTGGCGCTCATACTAAAGTGAGTATTATCAGTTCGCGAAATAAATCCAATGAAATATGCCGTAAGTCACACATTCTCATTGCATAAAAAATCGGCTTTCTTGATTAAGCTTAGACGTGACTTCTCTCTTTGGTCAAAGCTTGAGAATCCACTCCATCGAATTTTGCGCCGAATTCTATTTGAAATCATTGAAATTACCTACCCTTTTACGGCACTATCCTCGCACATCTACTCATAGGACCGTAAAAGATGAGCGAAAAACAATCTATTACTGAATTTGATTTGTTACTTATTGCAAACCAAATCATTCAAGAACATGACGCTTATATCGTTGGTATGCGCGCCGATAGCGTTGAAGAAAAAGAGGATGTATTAGTTTTTAAAGGCAACTACTTTTTAGACGACAAGGGGCTGCCAACACCTAATACCACTGCGGTATTTAACATGTTCAAGTACCTTGCCTTGCATTTATCAAAGCAATTCACTCTCGTTCAATCGTAATTCTTGATGAAAAAAAGCCTCATTCGAGGCTTTTCATTATTGGGTTTAAACGCTCAATGCCTAGTGGCTTAGTTTCGCAAGCTGTTCAAAATAATCAGGAAACGTTTTCGAAGTACATTTAGGATCATTAATCGTCACTGCGGTATCGCTCAGTGCAACCAGCGAAAAACACATCGCCATTCGATGATCGTCATAAGTGTCGATTGCCGCATGCAGTAATGACGTTGGTGGTGTAATGATAATGTAATCATCCCCTTCCTCAACCTCTGCACCCACTTTACGCAGCTCCGTCGCCATTGCGGCTAAACGATCGGTTTCTTTAACACGCCAATTATATACGTTGCGAATGGCTGTGGTGCCTTTGGCAAATAATGCGGTCGTCGCAATGGTCATAGCCGCATCAGGAATGTGATTAAAATCGAGATCAACCGCATTAAGCTCTCCACGACGAGCGATGACATAATCATTCCCCCATTCGATGACTGCGCCCATTTTTTCTAGCGCATCGGCAAATTGAATATCTCCTTGGATACTGTTTTTACCAATACCAGTAACTTTTACTTCGCCACCTTTGATAGCCGCCGCCGCGAGGAAGTAAGAAGCAGAGGATGCATCTCCTTCCACCAAAAACTGCCCAGGAGAAACATACGATTGCCCAGCAGGGATCACAAATTGAGTGTAGTTATGGTTGATCACTTTTACACCAAACTGCGCCATGATGTGTAACGTGATGTCAATGTAGGGCTTTGAGACCAAGTCACCGACGATATTGATCGTCATTTCACCATCAGACAGTGGCGCAGCCATTAAAAAGGCGGTCAAAAATTGACTCGAGATTGAACCGTCAATCGCCACGGTTCCAGCTTTAAGGCCGGTTGCCGTAATTTTTAACGGCGGGAAGTCTTCGTTTTCAAGGTACTCAATATCAGCGCCCGCTTCACGTAACGCCGTAACGAGATGACCGATTGGACGCTCTTTCATCCTCGGCTCACCAGTCAAAATGAATTCACCCTGTCCAAGAACTAATGCTGCCGCAAGTGGACGCATTGCCGTCCCTGCATTACCTAAAAACAGCTCAACGGATTGCTCGATGCTAAAAGGCCGACCCAAACCTTTTATCTCACACACCGTTTTGTCGTCTGACAAACGATACTCCACACCAAGTTTTTCTAGTGCGTTGAGCATGTGGCGAATGTCGTCACTGTCTAACAAGTTCGTTAGCTTAGTCGTACCACTTGCCAGAGCGGCAAGCAGTAGCGCTCGGTTTGAGACACTTTTGGAACCGGGTAAATTGACTTGCCCATTAATTTTTTTTATTGGTTGTAACGTGAGGCTTTCCATTCGAGTTGTGTTTCCTTGCATCTTCCAAAGAGCTCCTGTTTGCTCTGGGAAAATGAAAATTCTTCGTACTTGCAGCCTATCTAAAAATAAAAGCGAACTCCAGTACAAATATGGCCTGATAGTAATGATTGGCAAACTATTGAAAAATCCCTACTATCCTCATTCCGTGGCCTTATCTTGATGGTTAACCCAGATCGGATCGAACATGACTATTTACCTTCCTCAACTTGCGCTTGATGATTTCTCTTTTCCTTCCGCTGATGAGGCGCTAGAAGAGCCAAATGGACTGCTCGCGTTTGGTGGGGATTTACAACCAGAACGTATTTATAATGCTTATCGACACGGAATTTTTCCTTGGTATGGCCCACAAGAGCCTATTCTTTGGTGGAGCCCCGCTCCACGAGCTGTGTTTAACCCACAAACTTTTTCTCCAGCTAAAAGCGTTAAAAAATTCCAGCGAAAACATCAATATAAAATAAGCCTTAACCATGCAACTAAAGAGGTAATTACAAGTTGCGCCAACGTAAGACCCGCAGATCAAACTTGGCTAAATGAAGAGATGCGCAGCGCCTACCTCGCCCTTGCGGCTTCTGGCCTTTGTCATTCGGTTGAGGTGTGGCAGGAAGATAAATTGATCGGCGGGCTCTATGGCATACAAATGGGCCAAATGTTTTGCGGTGAGTCGATGTTTAGTATCAAAGCCAATGCATCAAAAATTGCGCTTTGGTATTTTTGCCAGCATTTTCAATCACACGGTGGACAGTTGATTGATTGTCAGGTGATGAATCCGCATCTGGCATCATTGGGAGCTTTCGAATTAGAGCGCGACGATTTTCTCAAATCCTTGCTATCTTTTAGAGATAGCTCTGTCGATGAGCGCTGCTTTACACCCCAGTGGATCACCTTGCCTAATGAAGGATAACCATGAGCTCAGATTTACAGCAAATACGCATCGGTTTAACCAATAACCACCCTTGTAGCTATTTAAAAGATAGGCAAGAACGTGTCGCTGTGACTTTAGACTCCGCCATGCAATCGCCTGAGAATTATGAAATTCTACTCGCAAATGGTTTTCGACGCAGTGGGGATACCATTTACAAACCTCACTGTGACAATTGCAACTCCTGCCAAGCATTGCGTGTTTTTGTTGACCAAGTCAAGCTATCAACCAGCCAAAAGCGGTTACTCAAAAAGGCACACGCTTTTCAGTGGCAGTTGAAACCGACCATGGATTCGGGTTGGTTTGCACTCTATGCCCGCTATATTGAAGCGCGACATAAAGAGGGCAGCATGTACCCTCCCAACGAGCAGGAGTTTGAAACCTTTTCCGCTTGTCGTTGGCTAGATACTCAATACCTGCATATTTATCAAAATGGACAACTGGTCGCGATTGCGGTGACGGATATTTTACAAAACAGTGCCAGCGCCTTTTATACCTTTTATGATCCAGAGTCAGATCTGTCACTCGGAACACTTGGCGTTTTATTTCAACTGCAATATTGCCAAGCCACACAGAAACAATGGTTATATTTGGGTTATCAAATTGATGAATGCCCAGCAATGAACTACAAAGTACGCTTTGAGCGCCATCAAAAGCTAGTAAATCAACGTTGGCAAGGGTAGAATACGCCCCAACTTTACATATTTATCTTTTAGCGGCAGAATGCGTCCGTTAAAAATCGCCAAGTTTCTAAAGAGGATTAAATGGCTAAAGAAGACGTAATTGAGATGCAAGGCACTGTCCTTGATACTCTTCCAAACACAATGTTCCGTGTTGAGCTAGAAAACGGCCACGTAGTAACAGCTCACATCTCTGGTAAAATGCGTAAGAACTACATTCGTATTCTTACTGGTGACAAAGTAACTGTAGAGATGACTCCATACGACCTAACTAAAGGCCGCATCGTCTTCCGTGCTCGTTAATCTCTGATTTTCGAACGCAACAAAAAACGGAGCTAAATGCTCCGTTTTTTGTTACTTATAGAACTGGATTAAATGCAATGCATAGAAGAAAGCACGCCTCAGCGTGCTTTTGTTATTAGGTGATAAGCATCGGGATTACCGATTAGTGAACCGCTTCTTCACGAGAACCAATGTACTTAAACTTAAGCTCTTCGCCATCTAAATCCACTTTCACTGTGCCACCATCGACCAACGAGCCAAACAACAACTCATTCGCTAATGGCTTTTTCAGCTTATCCTGAATCACGCGGCCCATCGGACGAGCGCCCATCTCAATATCGTAGCCTTTCACAGCAAGCCAATGACGAGCATCCTCAGAAACCTCTAACGATACACCTCTCGCATCGAGTTGAGCTTGTAGTTCAACAATAAACTTATCAACCACTTGATGGATTACACGCTCATCCAAACGATTAAACCAGATGATGTTATCTAAACGGTTACGAAATTCGGGTGTGAATACTTTCTTAATCTCTGACATCGCATCAAAACTATTGTCTTGTTGGATAAGACCAATCGATTTTTTCACTGTCTCTGCAACACCTGCGTTGGTTGTCATCACCAAAATGATGTTACGGAAATCCGCTTTTCGCCCATTGTTATCCGTTAAAGTGCCGTTATCCATAACTTGAAGTAACAAGTTAAAAATATCAGGGTGCGCTTTCTCAATCTCATCAAGTAGCACCACTGAATGTGGATGTTTAATCACAGCATCAGTTAGCAAGCCACCTTGGTCATACCCAACATAACCAGGAGGAGCACCAATTAAACGACTCACTGAGTGGCGTTCACCATACTCAGACATATCAAAACGCAGCAGCTCAATGCCAAGTAGCTTCGATAACTGCACTGTCACTTCTGTTTTACCCACGCCTGTTGGCCCTGCAAACAAGAATGAGCCCACTGGTTTATTGTCGGCACCTAAGCCAGCGCGTGAGAGTTTGATCGCCTCACTCAATACATCGATAGCGTCATCTTGTCCAAATACCAACATTTTCATTTTTCTATCAAGGTGCTGCAAAATGTCTTTATCGGAAGAAGAGACTGATTTTTCTGGAATACGCGCCATTTTAGCAACCATCGCTTCAATATCGGCCACTCCAACGGTTTTCTTGCGGCGACTTGCAGGTGCCAACCTTGAACGTGCTCCCGCTTCATCAATCACATCAATCGCTTTATCTGGCAAATGACGTTCATTGATGTATTTTGCAGAAAGCTCTACGGCCGCACGTAACGCTTTATTGGTGTAACGTACATCATGGTGCGCCTCGTATTTTGTTTTCAGACCCATAAGTATTTTAGTGGTGTCATCCAACGATGGCTCGACCACATCAATTTTTTGAAAACGGCGAGCCAGCGCGCGCTCTTTTTCAAAGATGTTGTTGTACTCTTGATAAGTCGTTGAGCCGATGCAGCGCAATTTACCGCTGCTAAGCAGAGGTTTGATTAAGTTAGCCGCATCCACCTGACCACCAGAAGCGGCACCCGCACCGATGATGGTATGAATTTCATCAATAAATAGGATCGCGTCCTGCTCTTTTTCAAGCTGTTTCAAAATGGTTTTAAAACGCTTTTCAAAATCGCCACGATACTTAGTTCCAGCGAGCAATGAGCCAATATCCAGTGAATAAATAACGCTATTTTGAATGATTTCAGGCACTTGACCTTCCACAATACGCCACGCCAGCCCTTCCGCAATCGCCGTTTTACCGACTCCCGCTTCTCCCACTAACAGCGGATTATTTTTACGGCGACGACACAACACTTGAATGGTTCGTTCTAGCTCTTTATCACGCCCAATTAGCGGATCAATCAACCCTTGCTTTGCCAATTGGTTGAGGTTGCTGGCAAAGCTTTCCAAACGTTCATCAGAACTGACTTCATCAGCTGATTCGCTGCTAAAAGAGTCGGAAGAGGCTGAATTATCACTTGCGCTGGAAGCTTTAGTGATGCCGTGCGAAATGTAGTTGACGATATCTAAGCGACTGATGTCATTTTTTTTCAGTAGGTAAGCCGCATGTGACTCCTGCTCACTAAAGATTGCAACCAGTACATTCGCCCCTGTGACTTCATTGCGGCCAGAGGATTGCACATGAAATACAGCACGTTGCAGCACACGTTGAAAACTCAATGTAGGTTGCGTTTCACGTGTTTCGTCACTTTCAGGAATAAGAGGGGTGGTTTGATCAATAAAAATATCAAGCTCTTGGCGTAAGGCATCCAAATCCGCTTGGCAGGCTAATAAGGCCTCTCTGGCTGCATCATTTTCTAATAACGCAAGTAGGAGGTGCTCGACGGTCATGAATTCATGTCTTTTGTCTCGCGCTCGAGCGAACGCGCCGTTTAGACTCGACTCTAGTTCTTTATTAAGCATAAGTACCTCCTTAAGGAACCACTTTGTTGCTCCAGCAAGCGACTACGCTTGCTCCATAGTACAAAGCAGTGGATGCTCATTTTCCCTTGAGTACAAAGTAACTTGAGCTACTTTGGTCTCTGCAATCTCAGCACTGAACGTGCCACAAATTGCTTTCCCTTCATAATGCACCTTGAGCATTATCTGTGTTGCTTTGTCGATATCCATCGAGAAGAATCGCTCAAGGATTTCAATCACAAACTCCATCGGCGTGTAGTCATCGTTATTAAGAACTACGTTGTACATCGCTGGTGGTTTAATTGCTGTCTTCTCTTTCTCCAGAAGATCTGAGTCTGGAGTCACCCATTCAAAATGTTTACTCATGATGACCGTATTTAGAGTGCTTCTCTACCTAGTGGAACCGTGTGCCTCTCAGTAACCATTGTGTCGTTCGAATCTATTAATGTTATTAGTGCTACCGACACAGTTGAAAAACAACCCTTACTTAGAGACTAATGCAGCAATTGTATCGCTGCAAATAAAACATTGCTATTCCGAACTATCAACGGCGTAGTTGATTAAAAAGAAAACAAAAGCAACTACTTTCTTTAACTATTTCATTCTTAACGCCCTATTTAATCGTTACAACAATGTAAACCTGAAAAGTGATTTATTTGCAAATATGTCGAGTATCATACCTTTTGCCTATTGACTGCGCCGAATCATTGACTACATTGGTCAATTAGTGACTAAAAATTTGGCAGCGGCTGAATTGATATTCACATTCGGGTAACGTTTTTAGGATAAGTTTCTCGATAACAACATCAGTAACTAAAATGCAATGAGGGATGTAAAGCATGGCTACAGGTACAGTAAAATGGTTTAACAACGCCAAAGGATTTGGGTTTATTTGTCCAGAAGGTGAGGATACCGATATTTTTGCTCACTATTCAACCATTCAAATGGAAGGCTACCGCACACTCAAAGCGGGCCAACAAGTTTCCTACGAGATTGAACAGGGGCCGAAAGGTTATCACGCTAGCGCTGTTGTTCCAATCGAAGGTCAACTTGCAAAATAATCGCTGCCAAACGTGTATTTGATGAAAAACCCGCCGAACTGGCGGGTTTTTTATTGCTTAGAGGTGAATAACTGAAGGTTAAGCGCCAATGATCGCGTTCAAGGTTTGGCTTGGACGCATTAGTGCTGATGCTTTTTCAAACACTGGCGCATAGTAACCACCCAAATCACCCGGAGTACCTTGTGCCTGATTCAGCTCAGAGACGATAACCTGTTCATTTTCTTGCAGCTGTTTCGCAATCGGTGCGAATTCCTCCGCTAAATCAGCATCCGCCGTCTGCTCTGCTAAGGCCTCAGCCCAATAGGTTGCAAGATAGTAGTGACTGCCACGGTTATCAAGCTCACCAACTCTGCGCGATGGTGATTTATTGAGATCAAGGAACTTACCTGTGGCTTTATCAAGCGCATCGGCTAGTACTTTCGCTTTCGCATTTCCAGTGACAACACTCAAATGTTCCAAAGACGCCGCCAGCGCCAAAAATTCGCCTAACGAATCCCAACGCAAGTGGTTTTCTTTCTCAACCTGCTGAACGTGTTTTGGCGCAGAGCCACCAGCACCTGTTTCAAACAAGCCACCGCCATTCATCAAGGGAACAATCGACAACATTTTAGCCGAAGTACCGAGCTCAAGAATGGGGAATAGATCCGTGAGGTAATCACGCAGTACGTTACCCGTAACTGAGATGGTATCTTTACCCGCTTTGAGACGCTCAAGTGTGAACAGAGTCGCTTCAACGGGTGATAGGATCTGAATATCTAAGCCAGCCGTATCATGATCAGCAAGGTAGACGTTGACTTTTTTGATCAATTCACGGTCATGCGCACGCTGATCGTCTAACCAGAAAATCGCAGGAACACCAGTAGCTCTGGCACGAGTCACGGCCAGTTTCACCCAGTCTTGGATCGGTGCATCTTTCACTTGGCACATGCGGAAAATATCACCAGCTTCAACAGCTTGCTCTAGCAATACTTTGCCGGAGGTATCCACAACACGTACCGAACCCGCTGCATCGAGGATAAAGGTTTTATCGTGCGATCCATATTCTTCAGCTTTTTGCGCCATAAGGCCCACGTTTGGCACACTGCCCATCGTGGTGGGATCAAATGCGCCGTGCTTTTTACAAAAATCAATCACCGCTTGATAAACGCCAGCGTAGCAGCGATCTGGGATCAGTGCTTTGGTGTCTTGTTGCTTGCCATCTGGCCCCCACATTTGACCAGAAGCGCGCAGCATTGCTGGCATTGACGCATCAACAATGATATCGCTTGGGACATGTAGGTTAGTAATACCTCGGTCAGAATCGACCATAGCAAGCGGTGGCTGCGTGTTATAAACCGCTTGAATCGCGGCTTCAATTTCTTCTTTCTGTGCTTGTGGCAATGCTTGAATTTTCGCGTAAACATCGCCTAGGCCATTGTTGACATCAACACCTAATGAGTCAAACAACGCGCCATACTTCGCAAATACGTCCTTGTAGTACACTTTAACGGCATGGCCGAAAATGACTGGGTCAGACACTTTCATCATGGTTGCTTTCATGTGCAAGGAAAGCAGCACATCTTGCTGTTTCGCTGCTGCGATTTGTTGCTCGAAAAACTCAACTAACGCTTTTTTGCTTAGAACTGAAGCATCGATAATTTCTTTATCAAGCAGCGCAAACTCTTTCTTTAAGACTTTAGTCGAGCCATCATGGCCGACAAACTCAATTTTGACCTTAGTGTCACCTTCAATGGTGACTGACTTTTCTGTTCCATAGAAATCTTTGTCTTGCATGCTGGCAACATGTGAACGGGATTGCGGTGACCATGCGCCCATTGAATGTGGGTTTTTCTTCGCATAATTCTTGACTGATAGTGGTGCGCGGCGATCGGAGTTTCCTTCACGTAACACTGGGTTAACCGCACTGCCTTTGATTTTATCGTAAGTCGCTTTAATCGCTTCTTCTTCGTAGGTACTTGGTTCTTCAGGATAATTTGGTAGGTCGTAACCTTTTTCCTGCAACTCTTTAATCGCGGCTTTCAATTGTGGGACCGATGCAGAAACGTTAGGCAGTTTAATAATATTCGCTTCTGGTTTGGTCGCCAGTTCA
>NZ_CAWNIB010000039.1:0-9660 GCF_963874405.1 Vibrio sp. V08_P9A1T1 | reverse complement strand
GCATCAGACTGAGCATTAATTTTAATGTCATGATCTTTTCCAGATAGATTAGAGGCCACAATCAAACGTGGCCCTTCAACATCATTGATTACCGAAGCACGAACTCCGGGATTGGTTTTAGTGCTGTTGATACCGCGAACGATATCAATCAATTTTGAATTGGCTTGGACATCAACATCAAACTTCTGATCACCAAGTGAAATCTGCAGCTTACCAGGACCAAACTTTGCCTCTTTCTCTAAAACATCCGAGGCAACTTTATGGCTCTGTGCAAGCTGCAACACATCGATAGCATATTTACCTGCTATTGCGTCAGTGGTGGCTGTCGCGGAGACGACGTTTTCATCAGTAGTATCGACTTTTCGCAAAGCGAAAGCCTTCTCCTGACGAAAATTCGTCATAAGATTTTTCATCGTATCCAGCGACTCTTTGAGCCGGCCGTAGGCACTGATACTGGCATCAATTTGGCCAAGCTCATTATCAATACGTTGCTGCTTAGGAACGCGCTCTGCATTGACAATTTTGCTGACCAAGGAATTGATATCCATGCCAGTATTCATACCCATCGGGCCTAAGCTCATTAAATCACCTCAAAAACTACGATTACACCTTAGCAACCAATAAACCTGTACTGTGGTCTTTTTGTCTGGCAAGGCGTCGCAAAACCTCTAGCATTTCCTCGTTCGGGATCTGACGAATAATGTCACCAGTACTGGCTTCATAAATCGTCACAACATCCCGTCCTGATTCTTCATCGACTCTAAACGCTAAGTCTTTGTTGATAGATGAGATAAATTCATTCATCTGCTCTACCATCTTGGCTCTTTCCGATTTGTTGATCTGCTCTCGTTGCTGTGCAAGCTCGATTGCCGCTTCAACGCTTTGGTTTTGCCTATTTCTTAACTGTTCAGTACGATTCACCTCATTTTGTTTCGAGGAAGCGCGTGTCGCGCCATCGTTTTCTGAAGCAAATTTAATGCCACTTTGCGAGCCGTAAGGCTGGATGTTCGATGTGTAGGATGGTATTTCCATAACAATCTCCCTTCCACCTCATAGGTTGGCAGTGAAAACACTGCTTTCCCCACAAAGCTCCATTCGCCTATCGGTTAACCCAATAGACTAAGAGCTGCAGATGGTGACTGCTTCGCCTGTGCCAAAACTGACGTACTCGCTTGCTGCAAAATCTGCGACTTCGTCATTTGGGTTGTTTCACGGGCATAATCAGTATCCTTAATTCGACTACGAGAAGCGTTGACGTTCTCATTGATGTTATCAAGGTTACTGATGGCATGACCGAAACGGTTCTGGAATGCACCTAACGAGGCGCGTTGGCTATCAACGGCCTTTAGTGCACCATCAATCAAAGCTACAGCTTCCTGAGAGCCGCCAACCGTTGTGACATTGATGTCTTTGACGGTTACGTCTTTACCTGCAGCAAAACCAATCTCAGTACCCAGTCCACCACCAATAGTGACATCGCTTGAGACTTTTTGATTGGCGGCAAACAGTTGCAGTTTACCTTCATCACCGACTGAAGCTTTGATGTCACCATTTTGACCATTAATGTAAGTAGCGACCTCTTCTAAGTCATCACCCGCTTTAGCGTTAATGGTGACTTCGCGAGCTTCTCCTTGTTTATCAGTATAGCTCAGAGTCAGATCCGTCGCATTGGTGACTGACCAGTCAGGCGCTTTGCCATTTGTCGCGACATAGCTCTTACCGCCCATCGCTTTTGTGTCAGAACGCATGTCGCTCATGGAAAGCATCACAGCTTCACCAGAATCGGCACCAATTTGGAAAGATTTATTACCAAACGAACCATTTAGCAGTTTATTACCACCAAACGAGGTTGTTTCAGCAATACGGTTTAATTCATCATTAAGTGCTGAGACTTCCTCTTGGATCGCTTGGCGTTCTGAACTTGAGTTAGAACCGTTTGCTGATTGCAAAGAAAGATCTCGCATACGTTGCAAGATATTGGTGGTTTCATTCATTGCACCCTCTGCGGTTTGTGCAATGGAAATACCATCATTTGCGTTTCTTACCGCCATATCTAAGCCACGGCTTTGTGACGTTAAACGGTTTGAGATTTGTAGACCCGCTGCATCATCACGCGCGCTATTGATTTTATAGCCCGATGACAGACGCTCCATCGATTTCTGCGTACCATCAGCGGCGTTATTTAAATAACGCTGTGCGGTCATTGCAGACACGTTAGTGCTTACATTAATTGCCATATTGATCTCCTTAGGCATTGTGTTGATGTACTTCCGTGTCTCTCACCTCACGTCAGTACACCTCATTTCTCTCGTATCCTTTAACGGCGAAAGATTTATATCCTTTAGAAAAAAATAAGCCTTTTTTTAAAATTTATGCAGCGAGCATGAGAAATGTGATTAGCGTCAAAAAGTAAGAAAGATAATGCTGCATCGACTAACACTTTTTCCACTTTGCCGCTAAGCAAAAAAATCCAGCCGAGGCTGGATTTTCATTAAGGGTAACTCTTGAGCTATTGGGCTCTTTTAGCCAAGTAAGCTAAGTGCCGCTTGTGGCGCTTGTTTTGCTTGAGCCAGCACTGAGCTTGATGCTTGAGAAAGAATTTGCGACTTAGTAAGCGCTGTTGTTTCTTTGGCAAAGTCAGTATCTTTAATACGGCTCTTAGAAGCACTCACGTTTTCGTTAATGTTATCTAAGTTGCTGATTGCATGGCTAAAGCGATTTTGGAATGCACCTAATTGTGCGCGATGGCTATCTACAAATTGCAGTGCAGCATCAACAATGGCAACCGATTCTTGAGCGCCACCCACAGAGGTCACATCAATGACATCTACGGTAACAGCTTGACCAGCTTGCATGCCGAGCTCACCAGCAAGACCGCCTGCGAATGTTACAGGGCCTTCTACTTTATTACTGCCAGCGAAGACTTGTAGTTTTCCTTCATCATCAACTGATGCTTTCACCATATCAGTTTGGCCGTTGATGTAAGTCGCCAACTCTTCAATATCATCGCCTTCTTTAGCTGAGATATTGATAGTCTGATCTGTACCTGAAGTATCTTTCAGTGTGATTTGTAGATCGTTGCTGCCAGCTTGAACTGACCAATCTTTATCTTTGCCGTTCGCCGCTTGGTAGCTTGTGCCGCCCATCATAGCATTGTCACTACGCATGTTGTTTAGGCTAAGCATGACGGCTTCACCGTTATCCGCACCGATTTGGAATGACTTAGTTTCAAAAGTACCGTTAAGTAATTTGTTACCACCAAATGATGTGGTTTCTGCGATACGGTTTAACTCGTCATTCAGAGCGGTGACTTCTTCTTGAATCGCTACACGGTCTGCTTTTGAGTTTGAACCGTTAGCTGATTGCAGTGACAAGTCACGCATACGTTGCAAAATGTTGGTCGTTTCATTCATCGCACCCTCAGCGGTTTGTGCAATAGAAATACCGTCATTCGCATTACGTACTGCTACGTCAAGACCGCGGCTCTGAACATTCAAACGGTTAGAGATTTGTAGGCCTGCCGCATCATCTTTTGCGCTGTTGATTTTAAAGCCAGAAGATAGGCGTTCCATTGATGTTTGTTGTGCATTGCTAGCGCCGTTTAGGTAACGCTGTGCTGTCATCGCTGATACGTTGGTATTTACATTAACTGCCATGGTGATTACTCCAATTGATTTTCCGATGTTTCCGGTTTCCGACGTCTCGGAAAACCAAATAGTTCTCTCAAAGTTACTTTTTATAACGGCGGTACTTTCCAAAGCTTGAGGATTTTTTTTCAATTTTCTTAAAAAAAATGTGTTTAGTGTAAAAAACAGGACAAGAGGTCAAAAACCCATCAAAAAGGTAATAATTTCGCTAAAGAGTTGTTGATAAAGGTCGATAATTGTTGATTTTTATCGCTAGCGAAGTAAGGCCAATGCTAGGTTTGGCTGTTTTTTGGCTTGCGCAAGAATAGAGGTACTGACTTGTTGTAGGATTTGCTGTTTTACCATTTGGGTGGTCTCTTTCGCATAGTCCGTATCTTTAATTCGACTGTTTGAAGAAGCGAGGTTTTCATGTACGTTGTCGAGATTGTTGATAGCGTGGTTAAAACGGTTTTGCAACGCGCCTAACTCAGAGCGATGGCTATCAACGTACTGCAGTGCGGTATCAATGATGGCAACCGCTCGCTGCGCACCACCGACTTCGGTAATATCAAGAGTGTCTACTGCTTCATATCCCGTCACATTCATTTGCAACTGATTGGCTAAGCTACCTTTAAAATCAATAGTCCCAGAGGTTTCTTTACCCGCCATGAACAGCTGTAGCTGTCCTTTGTCGTTGACTGACGCCGATACTTTATCGGTTTGCCCATTGATGTAGGTTGCCAACTCTTCAATATCGTCCCCTACTTTTGCTTGGATTTGAATGTTGTGCTGTTTTCCCTTGGCATCGGTATAACTCATGGTGAGCTGCCGATTATCTTGTGTCACCCGCCACTGGCTATCCGCCATGCCTGCCGCAACATAGCTAAAGCCCCCCATATCCAAACTGTCTGAACGCATATTGTTTAACGAAACTTGCACTGCTTCGCCAGAGCTCGCCCCTATCTGAAATGAGGATTGACCAAACGAACCGTTCAGTAACTTACGACCACCAAAAGAGGTGGTTTCAGCAATTCGGTTTAATTCATCGTTCAAGGCGCTCATTTCTTCCTGTAAAGCTTGCCTATCCGCTTTACTGTTCGCGCCATTCGCCGACTGCAAAGAGAGATCTCGCATACGCTGAAGCAGGCTGGTGGTCTCTTGCATTGCACCTTCAGCAGTCTGCATGATTGAAATGCCATCATTAGCATTGCGTACAGCGACATCTAAGCCCCTCATTTGCGACTCAAGGCGATTCGAAATTTGTAAACCCGCAGCATCATCTTTGGCACTATTAATACGCTTCCCGGAAGCAAGACGCTCCAAAGATTGATTCAACATTTCGCTTGCTGAGCCTAAGTGACGCTGCGCAATCAAAGCGGAAACATTGGTATTAACGGTAATTGCCATAACAGACCTATGCCATAGAATGAATGATCTCTTTATCGGACAGTAGACGCTTTTCTTTACATAAAATGCTTAAAAAAGAAAAACCGAGCACAAGGCTCGGTCCGATAGTAGGTCAGTATTGAAACTTACTTTAGTTCAAGATGTTGCAGCATCTCAGCTGAAGGGGCAAAAAAATACGCGCCCGTCACGGCTTTGGTAAAGCGCAGCAGTTGGTCTGTTTTACCATCCGCCACACCATACATACTTTCCAACATCACTTTAAAGTTATGCAGCGTATGGCAATAAGCAATGAATAGTAAACCGTGCTCACCACTCACCGTACCGTAAGGTAAGCTATGACGAACAATTTTCAGCCCTTTCCCCTCTTCTTTTATATCGACACGGCCAACGTGAGACGCTGCAGGTACATTATCAAGCTCAATCGAATCAGGCTTAGTGCGCCCAATCACTTTTTCTTGCGCCGCCACATTTAAGCGATTCCAAGCTGGAAGGTTATGCACAAAACGCTGCAACATCACATAGCTGCCGCCAGCAAATTCACCATCAGCAATCAGTGCAACTTCTTGACGTTTTTCGGCTTTAGGGTTTTCAGTGCCATCGATAAAGTCCGTCATATCTCGCGCATCTAAGTAACGAAATGAGTAGGTTTCATCCACCATTTCAACCAACTCAGCCACGGGTTCCATCCATTTACGCAACACATAAAACAGCAAGTCATGACGATGAGAATGGCAGTGAATCAACACATCCACCTCGGTACTTGGTGCTATGGTTTCGCCTTTACCAAGCTCAGGAAAATCAATCAGCTCTTGTGGTATGCTTTGGTTTAAACGCTGCCAAAAGGTGCGAGTAAATGCGACCGACACGGTTAATTCAGCGCCGGGTTGATGTTGATTTATCTCATTGACTAAAGCGGGCAATGCTTTTAATTGCGCTAAAACATGCGCCGGATTTTGCTTTACTTTTAAAAGGCTAAATAGTGCAAACGGACCTGCTTCAGGCAGAATCGCGGTTTGAGGTTGTGTCATAAAATATCCTCACTTACTTATTTTTGCTCAGTGTAATTCAGTTTTTTGGGGCGACCTTGATTGGGATCACGCCTTGTCTATGAGCGGGATAGAAAAACAATCACGCACACTTTTACTCTTCAGTAGATATAGACCAAACCATAACAGCACCAACAGTGTGCTTGCATTGGCCCAATTAAAAACGCCGTGCTCTAAATAGATATGATAAAGCGTTTGTATAAATTGCAAGATAACCATAAGTAACGTCAGCGGTTTTCCCATGCTGACGATGCGGTTTAGCCACGATCGTTCAGGAGCACGTAAGCTGATAAGCCACATCAGAATGATACTTGGCAACCCCATAATCAACCCCAAATAAAGCATCGAATGGTCTGGGTAAACAATGGTTAAAATCGTCGTGCCATTATCTCGGCTTGCTCCTGCCACCACGAAAACAATCCAAGCTTTTGCCAAAAATAACCAACCAAGCCAGATAAGTTTAGGGGCTTTAAGAAAACCATGTTGGTCGTATCGCTCTAACGCATAACGCATCAATACCTTCGCTCTTTTAAAAAAACGTTTTTACTTTAACGAATAGATTTCAAATAGCTAGCCAGATCTTTTGCTCTTGACCAGTTTCTAACTTGAATGCACACAAACGACTCGGAATTGCGGGTAGGCAGGATAATCCTCAAAGATTTTCAATAAACGTTACACAGGTCTACTAAACAGTGATATGGATGGGAAGTCAGATATCACCACCAAATCAGGTCGCTAGTTTAAAAACTATCGTAATTATTTAGCATGACATTGGTCTTGATACGCCTGTAAGAATTCCGATAGAGGTACAGGTTTTGCGAATAAAAAACCTTGCAAATAGTTAACATTATGATTTTTTAGATATTCAGCTTGCTCAGCCAGCTCAACGCCCTCAGCAACAAGATCAATTGATAAACGCTTAGCAAGTTCAATCGTATTTTCAACCAAGTGTTCAGCAATCGGATCCTTTCCTAGGTTTTTAATGAATATTTGATCAATCTTTAAGTAGTCCAGATCGATTTTTTGTAAGTTTATCAGACTGGAATGGCCAGTTCCGAAATCATCAATCGCTATCTTACAACCCAAACGTTTTATGTTACTGAAAAGTACATCTGTTGCATCCGAAAACTCAAGAACCTCTCGTTCAGTAAGCTCTAAAACAAGCACTACTTTTTCGGTATCGATATACTCAACAAAAGCCTTACATTGGTTAAAAAGATCTTGACCATTGCAATGCTGAGGCGAAATATTTATTCCTACATGAAACGGATTAGGTAAGGAGTCCTTATAATTCTTCAACTGCTTAGCTGTTTCGTTAATGAGCAATCTTGTCATTGGAATAATCAGCCCAGACTCTTCAGCTTGAGGAATAAAAAGATCCGGACGAACCACACCTTGAATAGGGTGAACCCACCTTATCAAGATTTCTATACCCATAATTTCATTGGTTGAGGCATTAACAATCGGTTGAGCATAGGGTACAAATTCTTCTTGACGAATTGCACGCTGAAGTTCCGAATCTAACGTTTTTGGGCGGTTAATAAGCCACCAATAACAAATCGAAAATGACACCTGCATAAAGAAAATCAAGAAAATATAGAACTTCCTCTCATGCCAAAATGCAGACCAGGATGATGGGTAACCAAATCCTGCATAAATTGTAAATGGGAAACGTTCTGATTTAATTTGTTGAACAGCAGTAAGTGCAAGCGTTGGATCAGTTGGATACATTACACCGTTCTCACCTAACCAAGATTCCCCCAACTGTAAAAATAGAGATAGAGATAAAGCATGAGCAGAAGATTGAAATAACGCTTGTTGGATGTGTAATCCGTCAATACCGCTAAGTGACACATTATCATTTTCCACATTACGAACGACAATTAGTGGATGCTGCAACTCTACTTGACTACCTGACATTAATAAGAGCTCACCTGAGATATAAGTCTGTGGGTTATCAATAAATGATCGTTCTCCCCAAAGAGATGTGCAATATATCTCTCCATCATGAGCTAAATTGGTCGTTCTTACAAAAGGGCTCGTCGCTACAATTTTTCTTAATTCTACGATAATTTCATCACAACTCTCATTATGACTGACGAGAGAAAGTGTTTTCTTATTCGCTTCTTTACCGTGATAGAGAATAGAATTAATGTTTGATGCCGCATTTACAGCGTACTCTTTTGATTTATCTTGTAGGGAACGGAAAAAATAATAGTGAGATAGCTGTAAGATAAGAAAGCAGGGGATCACTGTCAAAAAAATAAAATGGACCGACTTTAGCTGGCCTTTTGCACTCATTACTTACCCCATATATCTTGATGCATGACTCATCTCTTTTCTATGAAAAAACTACTGAATAAACAAATGGTAATATTGACTACAACTAGAACTCCACGTGTTGTTAGAAAACGGTGTACTTCAGGCTGCTTTATCCTCAATTTAGATTAGGGAAAAAACCTATATTTTTCACAATCTGTTGAACATTCTTAAAAGTAAAAGGTTTGGTGATCACAAAATGTTCACAAAAATCAAGATCATCCTTAAATTGCCCAATCTGAGCTTCATTGGATAATAAAATTAATGACGACAAACCATACTTAACCAATTGCTTATCATTAATAGCATCTAACATAGATATGATGATGCTTGTCGGATCTTTTTTTACAGAATCCAAATCATAAATAACAAGGTCATGACTGCCTGTATCCACTCTTTGTTTTATCACATTTAGGTCATTTCCACCGGAAAGTTGAATATGGGTGATATGGTTTAATGGTTTGAGCGCAGAACGCAGTAACTCTCTGATGATAGGATATTCACTAACAACTAAAATGTTCATCTTTATTCTCAACGATAGTTAACGGCCACACTGTGTCATAAAAGAAAAAAGACTTACTTTTCATACGTTTGAAACTTGTTTTTTTCTTAAAAAATAACAATATCTAGAGCCAAAGTCGCGTAATTACGTCTTATGGATGGAACAATCGACATTGATATAGTGTTATCAACCAAATCATTCACACTCAGGACATAACAATTCTCACCGAAGCGGGCACGTAAGTAAAAATATTAAAAGTTAATAATAAAACACATTAAAAACAAAAAGTTACCCGTTTAGAGAAAATACCCGTCGGTCTCTGCTCTGTATATAGAAAAAGATCGACTTCCCCCACCCTCCAGAAAAACAAAAAAATACAAAGTGCCTAAAAACACTTTCATCAAGTGATAAAAATAGATTCCAACAAGGCACTTGTTTCTTATTGCATTGATTTTATTGGTATTTATTAGGAATAATTACAAATAACGGTTCTGTATCAAATTTGATACTCTGTATTACGAAATGATTACCGAGCATGAAGAACTCAATACTTACGTTTATGATTTATACTCTAACTAATGTAACCATCTGATCAAGTTAAAAGCACGACACAGTTTGCAATTACTATCCATAATGATACTAAAAAGAATAAAGCCATGACCATACAATACAAGCATTCTGATAAATTCATTTTCGAACCTGAAACATTCCGAATTATTTTAGAAAAAAAAGAGCTCAAACTTAGCCATAAAGAATCTGC
>NZ_CAWNIB010000038.1:0-9865 GCF_963874405.1 Vibrio sp. V08_P9A1T1 | reverse complement strand
GCTTTATCCTGTTCAAATTTTCCATCAATCAAGACATCAACATATTCAATGACTTGTCTTTGAGCATCACTGAGTTCGTTTAGGGTATATCCCGTCCATAACCAGATATTTTTCCCCACACATTCAGTCTTTACTCGTTTAACCAATTGCAAAATAGAAGTAAGGTTTTGCGGGTGTAAGGGATCGCCACCCGACAAGGATAAGCCTCGGCGCTTGATGCGCGTGTCGTTCAAATCGGTGATGATCTGCTGCTCTAGTTGCTCATTGTAAGTGTGGCCAGAATGCAGCGACCAAGTCCCTTTGTTGTAACATCCTTTGCACTGATGTTCACAGCCGGAGACGAACAGCGTACAACGCGTCCCCGGGCCATTCACAACATCAATCGGATGATATTGGTGATAATTCATGCCAGCAGGTTACTCACTATCACTTACAAGTGTTTAACGCGACGTTTAACTTCTTCTTGTTTACCGAAGTTAAACGGACGAGCATCTGGGCTACCAAGGTAGCCACACACGCGGCGGGTTACGGAGACTTTGGATGAGTCGTGGTTACCACATTTAGGACAGGTAAACCCTTTACTCGTACACTCAAATTCGCCAGTAAAACCGCATTCATAGCACTCATCAATTGGCGTATTGGTCCCATAATAAGGAACACGGCTATAACTGTAATCCCAAACGTTTTCAAGCGCTTCTATGTTTTTCTGCATATTCGGAAACTCTCCATAACAGATAAAACCACCACTTGAAACCTCTGGATATGGCATCTCAAAATCAATCTTATCGTATGGATTAACTTTCTTTTGCACATCCAAATGGAAGCTATTGGTGTAATAACCTTTATCCGTTACACCTTCAATCACACCAAATTCTTTGGTGTCAATACGGCAGAAACGGCTGCAGAGGTTCTCACTTGGCGTACCGTACAAACTGAACGCGTAACCGGTTTCTTCCGCCCATTGGTTAACGGCCCCTTTCAGGTATTTAATGATATCTAACGCGCGATCTCGCAGTTCGCTATCATCATAAACATGTGTATCACTGCCATAGAGCGCGGTAATGGTTTCATGCACACCGATATAGCCCAAAGAGATAGATGCTCGGCCATTTTTGAATATATCGGCAATAGAATCATCGGCTTTTAAACGAACACCACATGCCCCTTCCATATACAAAATAGGTGCGACGCGTGCTTTGACTTTTTCAAGGCGGCTGATGCGAGTTTCTAAAGCACGGCGAGCCAGTTTTAATTTTTTATCGAGTAATGTGTAGAACTGTTCAATATTTCGGCCCGCTTTCAGCGCGATACGAGGTAAATTGAGACTGACTACCCCCAAATTATTCCGCCCTTCGTGAATCAGCTCACCACCTTCTTCATAGGTATTTAAGAAGCTGCGGCAACCCATTGGGGTTTTGAATGAACCCGTCACTTCAACTACTTTGTCGTAGTTGAGAATATCCGGGTACATGCGTTTGGTCGCACACTCTAATGCGAGTTGTTTGATGTCATAATTTGGATCTTCCGCTTTATGATTTAAGCCATCTTTGATGGCAAATACCAACTTAGGGAATACAGCCGTTTTACGATTTTTGCCTAAGCCAGCAATGCGATTTTTCAAAATCGACTGTTGAATCAATTTAGAGGCCCAACTGGTCCCTAGACCAAAGCCGAAAGTGACAAACGGAGTTTGCCCATTCGCGGTATGCAAAGTGTTGACTTCATATTCAAGTGACTGGAATGCGTCGTAGCACTCTTTTTCTGTACGGGACATAGCAAAGGCTTCGGGATGATGAATATCCCACTCTTTTGCTATTTCTAAATGTTTGTCGTAACTGGCTGTCACATAAGGTTCAAGCACTTCATCGATACGGTTGATGGTGGTGCCGCCGTAAATATGGCTCGCAACCTGAGCGATAATTTGCGCGGTCACTGCGGTGGCGGTTGAAATTGATTTTGGCGTATCAATTTCCGCATTACCCATCTTAAAGCCATGAGTGAGCATGCCTTTTAAATCAATCAGCATGCAGTTAAACATTGGGAAAAAGGGAGCGTAATCCAAGTCATGATAGTGGATATCACCCTCTTCATGCGCTTGCACAATATCACGCGGTAAAATTCGGGTTTTAGCGTAGTGTTTCGCCACAATACCAGCCAGTAAGTCACGCTGCGTTGGGATAACTTTGCCGTCTTTATTCGCATTTTCATTGAGCAGATCGGCATTACTTTCTTCGATAAGGCCTTCAATCTCTTGCGTCAAGGCACTTTGCTTTTCACGCGCGATATCACGATCGTGTCGGTACTCGATGTATGAACGAGCTAATGCTTTATAGGGCCCTTGCATTAGCTCGTTCTCTACTAAGGTTTGAATCTCGGCGATATGGACTTCATCGTAATCTTTGAGCTTCAGTTCTACCGCCAACGCCACATTGAGTGCGTAAATAGCGATCTCTTTATCAATATGTTCAGCTGCACTTTCCACGGCAGATTGAATGCGATCACGGTTGAACGGGGCTCTCGATCCGTCACGTTTGATTACGATAGGTTTCACCATTTCTCCTTACCCCTAGCATACTCACAGAGTTATCCACAAATACACTATATAGAGCAGTTTATTATCCGACTGACACAATATATTGTGGTGCATTTAACGAAAACTCCCAACTCAGGGTATTGATTTGGATCAATAAAAACCGAGCATTGAACAAGATCAATGCGATCTTGGAGTAGTAGATCTCACTTAGAAAAGAAACGATGAAAATTGCAAATTTTTGATTTTTCCTCTTGAAATTTCACCGAACCTGATAGGCTAAGCCTTCGGATTCGATCAGTGAGGTATTGCGATGTTAAAATCAAAATGTGTATGTCAATTAGCAGCAGCAATACTCTTTATTCCCTCTTTCGCGACTTGGGCACAAAGTCTCACATTAGCGACATGAAATGTCGAATTCCAGCACACTATTTCATGATTAATCGAGATCATTTCGTTGCCAAAAAACATCATCCATACTTTTCTTGGAATGGCTTTTCTTGAAACACTGTCCTCGGGCGAGCCAAGTGATAATAGATGGCCGAAATGAAGTTAATAGGAATGATCAATCCGCACATTGATCGACTTTAACAACTACAGCACGATTTTTACCCGCCGACTTGGCTTGGTACATTAAACTGTCCGCAACAGTAAGTGAGACTTTATCAGGAACAAGATCGTAATAGGCGCCACCCAAACTGATACTGAGCGTGATGGTATCACTGGCTACTCGCATTGGATTTTCATAGACAGATTGACAGATATATTGAGCTTTCAATTTGACCTCTTCAAAGGTATAGAGAGTAAGAATAATGGCGAACTCTTCTCCACCTAAACGAGCAATAAAGTCATTATTGGATAACTTTCTCTGTACATGTCTAACCACATGAATAATGGCTTGATCACCCACTTCATGACCAAACTGATCATTGATTAGCTTAAAGTTATCAATGTCAAACACCAATAAGGTGAAGGGGACGGGAGTTCCTTGCAATTCTGCTATCTTTGATTGGAAGTGTCGGCGATTACTGATTTTTGTTAGTTCATCAGTTTGCGCCAATTTCTCTAGCAAGTGATTTGCTCTCTCTAAATCGATGGTTTTATGTATGACTGCGCGTCTTAACATCAAGATGTAAATACAGAGAACCATCAGAGCTACGCTAATGATGATCGGGATAAAATATTTTGGGTAAACCGTTTCCATGTAGATCCAGCGACTAAATAACTGCATTTTAGAGGCATCAGATACCTTATCTGTCGCATTTGCGAGCTTCTGCCAAAGAACGTCATTGCCCTCTTTCACCCCAAAGCGCAACGGCTCAGAATAGAGAAACTTAACTGGCACATATTTTTTCGGGCTATTTTCTGTAAACATAAAGAGATTAGCGACTTGATAATCGCTAATAAACCCTTCTAATTTTGCACTGGAAGCGGCATACAACATATCTTCATTCGTGGCAAAGTAGACCAAGTTTAATTTAGGTAAATATTGAGCTGCGTAATACGCCTCATAGCCACCCAATACAACGCCAACCTTAATATCGATTTCACCTGAAAATATTTTGTCAAAATCCGTACCGAGTAAGTGTTGATCTAAGAATACGTGCGTCTCGATCGCCATAATTTCAGGTCCAAAATCGAGGAACAGATCTCGCTCAGGTGATTGAATTAGACCCGCATGAACGTCGGCTTGCCCATGTTTAACCAGCTCTAGTGATTCGTTCCAGCTTACTAGTTTAAATTCAACATCGAACCCGCTTTGCTCAGCAACGACTTTCCAATAATCGACTAAGATCCCGGCAGGCTCTCCTTGCTTATTAATATACGAATACGGTTTCCACTTGGCTGAGCTTGTAATAAGCAGAGGTTGAGAAAGATCATGCTCGCTGGAGAGCGGTTCACCGACTTCTGCCGTAGAAGCGATGACTGGAAGCTGCAGCGCCAATACAGCCATCACTCGAGAAAATATCATCAATAACGCAGATTTCAGTTTCATGTTTTCCTAACTGGGGAGTTTGGTTGACTCAAACACGATTAAGCTTGCACCGCTTTTCTTGTTATGAAACACCTTTAGTTATAATCATAGCGAATTTATCCGTAATCTACCTATTTAAAACTGCATTTTTAATATCCATTGCCTGCTGACATTTTAAAGCTGATAAAAAGGGCGCTGACTACTCAGCGCCCTTTTTATAGTTAGAGCAAGGGAATTGTTAGAACAGAAAGATCAATGACGCATAACCGTATAATACAAAACAGGAATAACCAATAAAGTTAAGACGGTAGAAACAAAGATGCCGAAAATCAGGCTAATGGCTAGGCCATTAAAAATGGGATCATCTAAAATAAATACTGCCCCGATCATGGCCGCTAAAGCGGTAAGCATGATGGGCTTAGCACGAACAGCCGCAGACTGAATAACCGCTTCGGAAAATGCCACACCTTCTTCAACCTGCTGATTAATGAAATCAACCAGCAAGATGGAGTTACGTACAATAATCCCCGCGAGTGCTATCATCCCAATCATCGACGTGGCGGTGAACTGAGCACCAAGTAACGCATGGCCGGGCATGACGCCAATAATCGTCAGTGGAATTGGAGCCATAATGATCAACGGAACAAGGTAGGACTTAAACTGCGCGACAACCAGTAAGTAAATAAGGATCATCCCAACCGCGTAGGCAATGCCCATGTCGCGGAATGTTTCATAAGTGATCGTCCATTCACCATCCCAGAATATTTCGACACCATTTAACCCTGTAGGTTGGTGGATATAATACTGTTCCACAGGTAGACCAAGTGCATTGATGTTGAACGCCATTTCAAACATACCGTATAAGGGGCTGTCTGTTTCACCCGTCATATCCGCCACCACCATCACCATTGGTAACAGGTTTTTATGCACAATGTAGTCATCCATTTGAGTTTGGCGAATAGTGACTAAATCAGACAATGGATATGCACTGCCCGCAGTGCTCCCTACTTTCATGTTCAACACTTGATCTAATCGGACTTTGACATTTTCACTAGCTTGCACTTGAATGGGGATTGGGTACTTGCTGTGCTCACTGTGCAAATAGGTGATCGGCTTTCCACCGACGGCCGTCGCCAAAGCATCGACTATCGAAGCATAAGGTACTTGATAGTGTGACGCTTTGCTGCGATCAATCACTACTTGCCATTTTTGATGCACTTCCGGTAGATACATATCGATATCGACAATATCCGCTGTTTCGTGGAAGATCCCGCGTAGCATCCTTGCCGCTTGTGCCCGAATCTCATGTGTCGGACCATAAACTTCCGCTAAAATAGGTGACCAAACGGGTGGCCCCGGTGGAACTTCAACGACTTTGACTTTACCGCCAAATCGGCTGGCAACCTCATTAAGCTTGGGGCGTACTTCACTTGCAATCGTATGACTATCTTTATCGCGCTCTTTTCGCCCTAATAGGTTTACCTGAATATCACCTTGGTTGGCTTGATTGCGCATAAAATAATGACGCACAAGGCCATTGAAGTTGATCGGTGCGGCTGTACCTGCGTAAATCTGATACCCACTGACTTCAGGCACGCTATTTAACACCGCGCCAAGTTCAAATAAAACGCGTTGCGTTTTCTCAAGCGACGCCCCTTCAGGCATATCCAATACCACTTGAAACTCTGATTTATTATCGAAAGGCAGCATTTTTAAAACCACGGCCTTTGTGATTGGCAGTAATAGGGAGCCAGCAATAAGCGCAAATACCGCAAGCATCAAGAAAAAGCGGTTACGTCTTTGTGCAGCCGAGACCACGAAAGGATTCATGATTCGGTGAAAGATGCCTTGAGTTGATTGAGATTGTGCTTGATGCGATGAAGGCTTAAGAAACTTGGCCGCTAACCAAGGTGAAAAGACAAATGCAACCGCCAATGAAATCAGCATTCCCATCGAAGCATTGATGGGAATTGGGCTCATATACGGGCCCATAAGCCCAGAGACAAAGGCCATTGGCAACAGTGCGGCAATCACGGTTAAGGTGGCAAGGATTGTGGGTCCACCCACTTCATCAACCGCCGTAGGAATGAGATCCACCAGCTTGCGCTTACCTAACGCCATATGACGGTGGATATTTTCCACAACAACAATGGCATCGTCCACTAAAATGCCAATAGAGAAAATTAACGCAAAAAGCGAGACCCGGTTGAGTGTAAAACCCCATGCCCATGATGCAAACAGTGTCATCATCAAGGTGACAACAATAGCCATACCGACCACGATAGCCTCGCGCCATCCCATCGCAATAACCACCAAAATAACGACTGCAGTGGTTGCAAAAATCAATTTACCGATCAATGTATTGCTTTTATCGGCGGCGGTTTTCCCGTAGTCACGCGTGATTTCAACACTGATTCCGTGTGGAATTAACTGATTTTCAAGTTCAGCAACTCGAGCTTCAACCATCTCAGCCACACGAACGGCGTTTTCGCCTCCTTTTTTAGCGATGGCTAAGGTAACTGCTGGATAAATACCTTGCTTATCACTGGTCCAAACTTGTTGGGTTGATGTATCAACACCCAATTGAACCGTAGCGACATCCGCTAAATATATCGGTGTCTGGTTATGCAGCCCAATCACCAATTGCTTTACTTCTTCAACTTTTGTTAAAAACTGACCAATTTGGACGGGAAACTGCTGATTTTCATGCGTCAGTTTCAACATTGGAGAGCTGTGGTTCGCCGCAGGAAGATGCTGATTCAGTTGATCTAACGTGATGCCAAAGCTGTTCATTTTAACGGGGTCTAAACGTACATCAACAATAGTAGGGTGGCGACCTATCGTATAAATATCTCGTGTACCATTAATGCGTTTGAGCTCTGTTTCTAAACCATGGGCCACTTGCGTTAACTGCTGGTTGTCCAAAGTGCCCGTTTTATCGGATAACGTAATGCTGACGATAGGCACATCTTCAATGCCTTTAGGTTTGATGATCGGCTCGCCCACCCCAACGCCTTTTGGCATCCAATCTTTATTGGAATAGAGTTTATTATAAATACGAACCACGGCGTCGTTTCTAGGAACGCCGACATCAAAGATAGCCACAATCATCGCACCATCGGGTTGTGAAAAAGAGTAAATTTTATCAATTCCCTCAATTTCAGAGATGATCTGCTCTGCTGGGTTCGTCACTAAACTTTCCACTTCCGCCGGAGAAGCTCCGGGAAAAGGAATATACACATCGGCAAAGGTCACATCGATTTGCGGCTCTTCTTCTTTAGGAGTAACCATTACCGCAAAAACGCCCATCAGTAACCCAACAATCGCGAGCAACGGCGTCATCGCTGAAGTCTGAAAAGCTTTGGCAATACGTCCTGAGACGCCTAAACGATTATCCATATTACTCACCTACTTGTGTAAATACACGGCTTGCAACCGTATCGCCTTGTTCCAAGCCAGATAATACTTCCACATATTCACCATAGGTTTGCCCTAATCGCACTGGATTTAGCAGTCGTTTATCATCAACGATGCGATATACGGCACTCAGTTCTGCTCGGCGAATCACAGCGGCAACAGGAATGAGCATCACCTCACGTTGACCATAATTAAACTCTGTCTTGACCCACATTCCTGGCATCACTTGCCCGGACTTGTTAGTTTGATCTACACGAGGCAGTTCAAGACGGATTTTGAATGTATGTGATTGAGGGTCGGCATAACTGAATAAGCTGTAATCGATTGGGGTTATTTTATCGCCCGTAGGCATAATAACTTGGAATTGAGCAACATTGGTGACTGCAGGCTGATAGCGCTGCGGAATGGCCGTTTCAACACGCAACTCATTGAATGAGAAACCACTGAGCAGCGCAGTACCCGGAGCCACCGTTTCACCCAGCTCTACATGTCGCTCCGTCACGACACCATCATAAGGGGCGGTAATATTGGTGTATCCAAGTGACTCCTTCGCCTGCACGACTGCGGCTTTTGCCGCCTTGACGGCCGCAGCAGCACTTCGAGCTTGAGCTTCAGCGCCATCCATTTGGTCTTGTGAAATCGCACCTTTAGGAAACAGCAGTCGATAACGCTTTAGTTGAGCTTGAGCTTCACGATTTCGAGCCTCTGCACTGGTTAACTGAGCTTGAGATGCGTCTAAAGAAGCCGATTGCTGAATAGCGCTGATTTCTAATAGCACGTCGCCCTTTTTAACAAAATCGTTAACGTCGACATACACACCAACGACTCGACCAGAGGTTTGAGCCGCAACTGTCCCTTTGTTAACTGGCTGGACAACACCTTCAAATGCAATCTGCTGTGGTATCTGCTCATAGGTCACGATATAACGATCATCAGCATAGCCAACGGCCCAATAACCGCTCGTGATTAAGGCAATACACGCAATCCAAATTCGCCTTTTCATACCCATCCCTCATGTTGATCGTTACGATTCCACTTGCTTATTGAATTCTAGTTAGATTAAACCGTTTGCGTTTGCTGTTGTTTATTATTCTTAATGCAGATCAACAAATTAGTTGCACCAAGCCCAACCATCATTGAGACAAAGAATAGCCATACCTCAATATTACCCAGTGCAAGGCTTGATAGTGCTGGCCCTGGACAGATGCCCACTAATCCCCAACCTAACCCAAAAATCGCAGCACCAGAGATAAGCCGGGTATCAACACTGCGAGTCGTCGCTAAACAGAATTTTTCTGCGTTTATAGGCTGCTGTCTTGCTTTAATAACGATGAAATAGGTCGGCATAAAAACGGCCAATGCGCCTCCCATCACAAACATTAAGCTTGGATCCCAAGCACCAGCCACATCCAAAAAACCTACGACTTTGCCTGGATTGGCCATTCCTGAGATAACCATACCCGCACCAAACAAAATACCTGCCACTAACGAGGTTAATCTAAACAACATCTGATTCATTTTGACTCACTTATAGAAGATGAAGGCGTACAAACACAGTAATGGCAGCAACGCCCATGAAGGTACCTGTCGCCGCAATAGAGCGAGTGGATAGTCGACCAACACCACAGATACCATGGCCACTGGTGCAACCATTTCCTAATCGAGTGCCTACCCCAACTAATAGGCCAGCAAGCGCCAAAACACCGTTATTAAAGTTAAAAGTTTGCGGCACTTGTGCATTTAAAAACCAAACGGCAATAGCACCACCAGTTACCATGCCAAGTGCAAATAACAAACGCCATGCAAAATCACGCGTTTTAGGCGTCATCAATCCCGTTAACACCCCACTTATCCCCGCAATTTTGCCGTTAAACAGCAACATGAGTGAAGTTGATATCCCTAGTAAAACACCACCTAACAACGATTCCCAAGGAATAGAAAAC
>NZ_CAWNIB010000037.1:0-9950 GCF_963874405.1 Vibrio sp. V08_P9A1T1 | reverse complement strand
GCTTTGAATATCGCTTACATATCATTAAAAATATGAAAGCAAAACTAAAAATATAGCATTATCAAAGTAAGACTAATTTTTAGTGACAATTTGTGGAGAGATGGCTGAGTGGTTTAAAGCACCGGTCTTGAAAACCGGCGATGGTTAATAGCTATCCTAGGGTTCAAATCCCTATCTCTCCGCCACTTTTATGAACTAAGCTGTTGATTTTTCAACAGCTTTTTTCTTTTCTACGGTACAAAAGTCACTGATACATAAAGGTGATACATATGTACCTGTTTAAACATCCTTCTAGCGTCTACTATACTCGCGTAAACTTCCCTTCTTCGCTTCAGAAAAAGGGCTATCCTACTGAAAAGCGCATATCTCTTTTAACCAAAGAACGTAAACTTGCGATTATTCGAAATCTTGAGATGAGCGCTCACTTAAAGAGCCTGTTCATCGATTTGCTTAAAGATTCAGATATGGATTTCTACACTTGCTCAACTTCTATCGATGCTGTTGTTGAAACGCTACGTAGCAATTATCGTGAAGAAGATCAAAATCGCTACTACGCTTCACTTCCTGCTGTTCAAGATGACATTCAACTTCCTCGACACATTGATCTGCAAGATGAACGTACTTACCGGCAAACCGTATCTCCGTCTTATCATTTTCGCCGCTGGCTTGCTCAATTTATTCAATCAAAATCTACAGAAGGTGTTGTCGCTTTAACGACTCATCAACTTCAGCAACGAGTGAGCCATTTCCTAGACTATCTTGATAGAGAAGAGCTTTCAGAGCCAAGCACAGGCGATATGCTGAGCTATATTGACCACCTGCGTTCCGAAGGTCGTTCAGCTAAAACCAATAAAGACTATTTTGCTTCAACTAAGCAGTTTTTATCATGGTGTACGATTAAAGAATTTATTCTTGTAAACCCAGCTCAATCACTAAAGCCAAGTTTTAAAAATACGAAGCACGCTAGTGAACAACGCGAGCGCTGGAGCATTTCTGAGCTTCACCATTTTTTCCTTAGTGAAGATTTCAAGCGCCAATCAGAAGATTTTCAATGGATCTCTTACTTACAGCTATTCTGTGGCTTTCGAACTCAGGAACCTTGTCAACTCTATACAAATGATGTGCATTGCGATGAAGCTATTCCGCATATTTCTATAGCAGATTACTATCCACATCAGCATCTTAAAAATCAGCATGCAGTTCGCTATGTCCCTATCCATCCGTATCTGATCGAGCGTGGTTTCCTAGATTTTGTTCGTTCTAGAAAATCAGCTACTAACCAACCTTTGTTTCATTACTCTCCTCAAGGAGCGGATAACGATTGGTCGAAACTGTACCGAACACAATTTGGCAAGTTACAAACTCGATTAGGGATGAAAGCTAAGCAACGTCCCACAGCATACAGCCTGCGTCACACGTTTATTGATGAGTTAAAACAATTAGATGAACCAGAACACCGTGTTGCGGAAATTGTCGGTCATGTGAATCCGCATATGACTTTCGGACGTTACGGCAAAAAGGCACAGCTAGATAAGCAATTTAAAATCGTTTCAAAAATGCAGATAGTGGGGTTGTCATGTTAAATATTACTATGAATGACCTGAAAGGCATGATTTACACTATCAACCAATACTATGGTTATCCTGATTATGACTTTTCGCCACTATTTTATTTAGGCATCACTAGGGATGACATTATAGTTCTAAATACAGTCATTGCTGTGTTACGTGCAGAACCTTATGCAGGACTTTGGTACTTTTCCGATGCTCGTGCAAGGAACGTAATAAATAAATTGGGCGGTATTCAACGACTGAAAGAAGCTCTAGCTCTTGAAGACTACACGTTTTTGCAGTTTCTCGCTGATAAGCACTTTGATGAAAAAGCTGGGATGTGTTTGCCATACCAACTGTTCTTAACATTTGCTCCCGAAATTCGTCGTTCATATATGTCCGACGATGTGATGCTAGCCCCTTCGCTATGCGTACAATTCTCTGATGGACTCAGAGTGCAGGCGATTCCATTGCCTAATCATCGTCAAACACGGATACCAATGACTAATCAAGAAGCAGCGTACGTAGCAGTGATGCTTTATAGCGATAAGTATCAGTTTCAGAGCTATGATTCATCAGCATCAATACTCTCTTTACTTTGCACAAGCCAAAGTCGAACGGTTGATATAGAAGTACGATGCAGCGCATCACAACTCATGCATCATCAATATCCGGCTTTGTGTGTCAATGATGATTTGCCAGAGCATTCTACTGTCCGGAACCGACGAAAACTTGTCACTTTTTCGCAACGGATACTTCCGTTACTTCAGAGATAACTCACTTTAACTGAAAGGGGCGCGGTATTGCGCCCTATCTTTCAAACGCAACGGAGTTACAGATTTATGCGGAAAATAAAAACGATTACGGTCAGCCATGCGTACAAGCCTCAGTTCGAGCATCTAGTTGAGCTAAGAGAGCAGCGCGGTTGGCGAACGGTTAGCCCTGTGATTAAACACGGAGAGTGTTATTGTGTTGATATGGCAATCGAGCAGAGACCCGTTATTTACATTGGCATTTCCGGAGTACTGTATCCGAACGGCGATGATGCTCAATTAGCTGCTATTGATGCATACAAAGCTGGGAAATTTACTGATATTCAGTTTATACCGAGTGCCGTCCAGAATTTGATAGCCTTACTAGATTCAACAGGAGCTAGGTTAAAAATTCATTCTATGTGGCGCTATAGGCTTTATGGTGAGACACAGCAAATGACTCAGTTATTCTTGAACAACGGCTTTGAGCCACACCACCTGCACCCAGCATTTTTTGTTCCGTTCAAAGGACGTGATGGAATTAAGCAGTTAGATATCAACTTTTCTCTTAGTGATGATGCGTTGGTTAATATTGTGGTTGATACCTGTCGGTTAGGGCTATCATCACCGTTTGTTAGCTATGAGATTCAATCAATGGTAGAAGGAGTGTCTAGTGGTGATATGGATGTGATTCGAAGGCTGATTGATAGAGAGGTCTTGTGACCTCTCTACATCCTAAAACAGAATTGGACAAAAATGAGTTAAGCTTTTCGCTGTAATTAGCTACTTTAGATAAAAATATATATTGTGACCTACGCGCGTTTGAGAATTTTATCGAATGGTTATGCAAAAAGAAAGCAAGGCTATATGCCTTGCCTCTTTAAGCACATATACCAACCATACTGCTAGTATTTCCGCTTACTCAAGCACCAGCTTAATTGCTGATCTGTGAATATTGTCATCGTCAAGATCACATACTGAGGTTTTGTTGGTCACCAACGCTCGATCGAATGCGATATCATTAACGGAGTGTTTAGGCTTCTCTATCGTCTCAGCATTGCTCTGCAGCCCTAAAGATCCACAGGCTTAACTCTTTAAATACGACTCGTTTCCAAGATTCTCAATTCTTCCTGAAGCCCTTGTCTAATCGACTTGCTTATCTTTTCAAAAGCTTCTAATTTAGCTATTCGATTGCTTAAATTCTGAACTCTTTGTTCTGTTTTATCTAGTGCAATCTCATCTGAAAATCTAGCTATAAACTGGTATTCATTTGAATCCACAGCCCCTGATACATGTTGTAGCCAATCTTTTGTATTATCATTTTTTGCGTGCTCGACAGCTTGTTCAAATATAAAAGTGATTAAAGTTCTTGCTGCTGAATCGAGGTGTTTAGCTAGCTCAACCCAAGACGTTGAACCTCCCAGTTGCTCATTTTCCTGACCATCATAACTATTTGAAAAATAGCGGGGCATCACGGTTTCTGGGCTAAGCGAATCTAAAGCCTTAAATATAGGCTCGAAGTTTTCAAATGGTCTCGTACCGTCAGGAAATACTGAGCGGCTCTCCCAAAGCTGTATTATAGTATTAAAGCATTGCTTCTTCGCTTCCTCATCTCCGTTCTCAGCTAAAAGAATCTGCTCAGATAGGTAATTAATCATCCAAGCTGTAATATAATCTAGGTCGTTTTCTTGAAAGCTAGAGATGAGTTTTTTACCTAAATTGATAACTTTTTCTTGTGTCTCTAAGTTTTCCGTCTCCAGATAAGATGAAGGTTTTGCTGTATCTTGGTATGTATCCGAGTTCATCATCTTTATTCCTATTTCTGTATGATCCTTTGAAAGTTCGCTGAATATTTACTTGTATAGCAATATCCACATCCAGTTGGTCACAGATAAGTTTTAAAAAGTTAAGAGATGCTGAGGCAGGGCTGCCAGAGCTTATGTAAAAATCTGGATCGTTGGGCTTATCCTCACTCCAGTATTTATTTTCAAGACATATGCTGTGGTCTGATAATAAAGTACAGCTCTTTTCATCCTCACTGTAAGTCACATTGATTACCTCAGTCACGCATTGGCTTAATTTATAGGGCTGAGCGTATATTATTCCAGAGAATGGGTCTTTCGGTTCAATATCATTGATTTCACCATCTGCGAGCAGCCATTGCTTGCAACGAAACTTTTGATTGTTTTGATAATCGTAATCAGAATCGCAAAAGTTGTATAAATAACACTCACCAATATGACTATCGAAGTTAGCAGTTGTATGTAAAAGCGACTGACTTAGCTCTTTAGGAACCAAAATAGTAGAGAACGATATATGCTCGTTTCTACCATCCTTATATTCATCCCAGCAGCCCTCAACGTTAAGCCAAGTGGATGATTTGTCTTTGGCAATAAGCTGATCAATAAAGTCTGTTTCAACTATTTGCCATGGCCAGTCTTCATCATATTTTTCATTTAACCAATCCGGTTTGTAAATAGGTATAGGATCCCTAAGCTCAGATAGTAGTATACCGTTCTTATTAAGAATTAAGTGCTTGTTAAGCCATGCATCCCAACAATTAACGTCATCATCCTCCCCCTGAATTACTGGCATGGCCTCCAGTAATTTGGAGGCAACTTCAAGCATCAAATGATATGATATATAAAACCTGTAGTTGTCAATTTTAGGATAACTCGAACGTGAACTCTCTATGTCATGCCAATTTCTACGATTTTTCCAAAGGTCTGCTCTTGAATCTGGTATGTGTGAAGATTCAAAGCTCATTTCCCAGCGGTTAAATAAAACATCTTTAGCAAGATCTTCGACTTGCTCACTTGGAATACCAAAGACACGACCTAACGGTTCAAACCAGTATCTATCGAAGTCATAAGCAAACCAAACTTCTTGGAGATCGCCTAATGTATTTTTTTTATGCCAAGGTGAATCCACGCAATAGCGATATTTGTTTTCGTTAATTGTAGAGTGTGGCGACACACAAACTTTTTGAAGCTTTTCAAACGTAGATCTGTCGAAACAATCTGGCCTAAATTGCTGTAACGATAAGCATATTTGTTTTCCATAATATGGAAACAATATTCCACACTCATTATTCAAAGCGATTTCAGAAAACAAATTTTTATTATCTATCAATAAGTTAGTGCATTCGCTTGCACAACGAGTTAATGCTACGAGCAAATATAATTTGGCATGTAAATTATAAAACGTATACTTGGTCGGAACATAATATTTAGGTAGTCCTTCGTTGTAACATTCTATAAGCAAGTTGATTTCAGGCTGGCAATTAAGTTTGTATAATCTACGAACAGCATGCACAGCTCTCCACCGTTCCTCAGCTTGAGGTGAACCGAGATTTACATATATATAACAAACTAAAGCATGAGAGAGATTTTTGGGGACTTGTATAGAATCATTCCAACTACCATCGGCATAATCTTCTTCGATGTGCCTCTCAAGCCTAGATAAGCCAAAGTCTATTAATTCTTGGGCTTCTGCTATGTTTAGATTACTAGCACTGTAATGAGCAAAACTAAACAAGGCACTAGCTGATTCTATATCGACCGAGTTTGATAATCCCTTAATAACGCCTTCTTTTATGGCTACATTAGTACCTTCATTTAAGAAGAAACTATTCAACATATAGTATCTTTCATAAATCGTAGTGAATCTAGTGGGATACCTAGATGCAATATACTTAACTGAATCATTCCAAGACTTTTCTACTGAGACCTTGTTTTTCCATGCATCAGGGATATTTTCAAATGCCCACCGAAGATCATAAAAATCTAGTTGTTCTGACTGACTAATTACATCTAGGAATGAACGTAATCTTCGTGAAGTAATCTTTTTATAGCATCCCCGCCAAAACTGTTCGGATTTCCTTGGGTAACCTTGGTTTTCATAGCACTGGAATGCATCTCTGAAGCCAGCGTCAGTTGACAAGTCAAATTGTCCGTAAAGCTTATCCCACTGATATTCTTCAGTTTCTTCTTTTTTCATTACACTAGGTAAAGAGCCAGCTCTATCTTGCTTTAAAGACGCTGCGAGCCGTTTAACTTCATCGTATGTTATACACTCCAGCTTATATTGCGTTGCTAATTTATGTATCTCTATCCACTTATCACCGACAATTCCTTGTGTTCTCAAAACTCGAACATAATCATCTAGCATTCGTTGCTGGTTATGCTTGGAATGGTCTTTGGCAAGACATTTCTTTAAAAAGTCAAAAAGTCCATATTCCCAAGAAAATGATGACAATGACCATAGTGAAGCTGGTGATGCAAGATCTGAGTCTACCGCATTATGCGCTAAAGCATATATTTGCCTTTCATGCCAACCTACGTTTCTATCCTTCCACCGACTTAATATGGGGAAAGTTGATTCTGACGAAAGTTGAAAACAGGTTGATACAGCATCATTGCGATCCCAATATTTTTCTCTGGCAACTGAATCACCAATCATTTCTGCACATCTCATATAGCGATGGGCAAGCGCTGGATTATTGACCCCACTTTGTGAACTGCGCTTAGCAATTGATGTTAATGCCTCCCAACGAATGACACCTTCTTCTCCAAAGTCTAATGCTTTGTTTAGCGCCTCATCAAAATAAGACGCGGCATCATCTCTGCCGACACAAAGGACTGCTCTTGATAATTTAATAAAGTGCTCTGAACGCGACTCTGGAGATTCGTCATAGTCATAGTTTCTTAAAGATGAATAACAATGTTCTTCTATTGACTCACTTAGCTCAAGAAGCTTATCGTTCCTACAACTAGCTCTAAGAAAATAGAAATCATCAACAAAAGATACTTTGAGTTTATTGTCGTTGTAATTTTTTACGAACAGAGCTTGTTCTTCTAAGAAGTCAGAGTTACAAAACAGGATGTTTTCAAACTTTGCCTTTGTAATTTCGAAAGGCACTGGTTCATATTCCCGATAAGAGCTGTATCCTATTTTTGAAGATATATTGTTTGCAGATTCATGCTCTTTTTTTAAGTTTATGTCTATACCTGATAAAACTTTAGCTCTTACCATATACCAAGGTAAAAGCTTACCAACTTGCTCTTTAGCTCGCTCTAACTCTCTCTTGGCTTCATAAGAATCATTCTTACTACTCCAGCTACTAGGAATATAATTATCCAAGCTTAAATCAAAATCACCTTTGAGTGCTGCATGAATAGATAAGTAGCGTAGAAGGCTCTCCCTTGCACCATCATATTGATGATCATCAGCAACACGATAGCACATGGGGAAATTGAAGTAATAATTAACCCCCCTTCGAATATTCGCGATAGGCAAGTCATGAATTAAACAGGCTTCAAAAAATGATAAGTATGCATCGGCTGTAAAACCGGTGTTGTGAAAAGATTCAGAAGGTTTATCTAACTTAGATTTCGGCTTAATAATTTGATTTAGGCAGCGAGTTAGGCAAGCTCTAGGAGAGGGTTTCCCCACTTTCATCAATTCTGAAGTGATAGCGATAATGAAACTAGGATTGTGCTTACCGTAGTTTGCCATCTTTTCTATATGTTCAAAGTCTCCTGCATCAATAAGCCTTTCCGTACATCTAGAAGTAATCCTATATATACATGAAGATGGGCTCCAAGAGAGTAAGAAGTCAGCACATTTTTTCCAGCCTTTAATTCGATATAGTGCAAATGCTAATTCTACGATTTCAATATCTTCTAGTTTTTCATTAAACCTTTCTTTCTCATCTTTTGCCTCGTTACGTTTTTGAAAATAACGGCCAAGCCAATGTACAGCAGATCTATAGTAGCTATAGGCCTCACCTTTCAAACCGGATACACTCGACAGTAAAGATGCTGCGAATACAGTTTCTGAACCATCCCAGCTACCACTTAACTCTTTTCTATGAGCAAGTTCTTGTATGCGCCCAGGAGATAAAAACAAAGAAGCAAGATCTACATTATTTGTTAAAATATCTATTTGGCGGTCATTCCCAGCAATCTCTTCACCAGCGGTCAGCGCCAGTTTTGCCGCTTCATATAACCGGTTGGTCTTTAGAGCAGCTTTAAATGCGTACTGTAATCTTTGCACTTTCACTTGATTATCATCAAAAGAACTGATTGAAGGGAGGAAATTCTCAGATAACGCTAGCTCCACCAATTCGTCTAACTGCTCAGCTTTTAGTAATAGTAAAGGAAGTGACTCTGAAACATACGGAAATTCTGTCGCAAGTGGCTTAATCGCGTTTACAAACGAATATATTTTTTCGGGAGTTGTAGAGTAGTTATCTTGAAACCACTTTTCAGTTGGTTCATCTCTAAATTGAACGGTGTCATCAATTTGCCATAGCGGGTGGCCTAAATCTGCTATAAAACTTTTTACTGAGTCCGTAGATACATTAGCCGCCTTCGCTAAAACTGCTATTGGCACAAATGGTGGCAACACAGCCAACCCTATGCAGATACTGTCTATGCTCTCACGATAGTTTTTAGGAAACTCATCCTTAATTCTAAAAATTGACTCTTCTAATTGCCGTTCTATTAAGTCTTCAACAGTTAATACTTTCGAACCAAAAGACAGCAACAGGTTGCTCAACGAAGATATTTTTAATGATAGTGCATTAGATTGCACTCGCGGGTTTCCGCCTGTTAAGCGATTAAACTCAGTAGCTTGTTCTATAGTTGAAGCCGAATACTTAGCTTGTAAATTGACAAGCGTTTCATCGTTTGAAAACGGAGATAGTTGGATTGGTTTAATGGAAGACGGTGGGTCGAGAAGATCTAATCTCTCTGGTCTACACGTAAACACCAATCTACAATTGTCAGGCACCACTTCTTTTAAAAGTTGGCTGACGAAACACGTCCCCCCGTGTTCTTCAGCAGCCATTTCAGCATTGTCTGCGGCATCAAAGATTAATACTAAAAAAGCACTTTCATCCTGCGCTGATAGTGTAGTACAAACTTCTCTAATTCTGTTCAAAAATGCCTTAATCCAGTGCTCATCTGGTTCGTTTCTAGTTGGTATTATCTGATCGCATAAACCTTCTTTTGCAAGCGTGTTGATCACCTGAGTAAGAGCGTACTTGGCTTCATGCCGTTTAGCGCTTGTTCTACGGTAACTTCCGTTCCCAAAACAATCATATGCTATTACGATTGATGGTTCATTGAATTCGGTAAAGAGGTTACTACTTAAAATTGACTTACCTACACCACCATTTGCAGTGATAATAGTGTGTGATGTAGCCGACTTTATAGACGCAACGATACAGGTTTGTTCATCTCTAGGGATGTAATTGTCGATTGGCTCAAAGAGTGGCGGAGCTGGGAAAAAGTCATCGAAACTTATTACATCAAAAGCTTCAAGCATATCTTCTCGTTTAATGACATTAGATTGACCCGGCTCGATTTTTTCCCAAACTTTGGCTACTAACAGCTTTTCTCTATCTAGGATATTTTTTGAAACAGATAACTTAGCTAGCTCTTTGTGAATATCATATTTTTGTTCATCGTAATTGCCTTCGGAATCACACAACTGCAAGCATTCGCAAAATTGCTTGAGCTTCTGCCCCTTGAAATTTGTATATTCTTCAAGTGTTTTCGTAAATCCATCAGGGGCATTTTCACCACTAGCTATTTTCTCAATGTATTTCTTAAAGTTTCGTGAAATTAAGCGATTTGTAAGA
>NZ_CAWNIB010000036.1:0-10057 GCF_963874405.1 Vibrio sp. V08_P9A1T1 | reverse complement strand
TTATTGACCTTGAATTTACAATTGCCAGCCTCATCTTACTAGCAAATCATCCTTGGTTGCACACTCTGTGTGTGAATGAAAATAACTCAGATGTTATGGAGCTAGTATGAGCGAAACGGCTACTACCAATAAAGAAACTCGTGGTTTTCAATCTGAAGTCAAACAGTTACTTCATCTTATGATTCACTCTCTTTATTCCAATAAAGAGATCTTCCTTCGCGAATTAATTTCAAATGCCTCTGATGCTGCGGATAAACTTCGTTTTCAAGCGTTGTCTAATGCCGATTTATATCAAGGTGATGCCAACTTAGGCGTTAAATTATCGTTTGATACCCAAGCGAATACGCTGACCATTTCAGATAACGGTATTGGTATGAGCCGCGAAGATGTCATTGAACATCTCGGTACGATTGCAAAATCCGGCACAGCGGAGTTTTTCTCTAAACTATCCCAAGATCAATCTAAAGACTCTCAGCTTATCGGTCAGTTTGGGGTGGGTTTTTACTCGGCCTTCATCGTCGCTGATGCGGTCACTGTAAGAACTCGCGCTGCGGGTTTACCCGCTAACGAAGCGGTTCAATGGTATTCACAAGGTGAAGGTGAATATACAGTAGAAAGCATTAATAAAGAGTCTCGTGGAACCGATATCATTTTGCACATGCGAGAGGAAGGCAAAGAGTTCCTTTCTGAATGGCGTCTGCGTGATGTGATTTCTAAATATTCAGACCACATTGGAATTCCAGTTTCTATCCAAACCAAAGTTCGTGATGACGAAGGTAACGAGACTGAAGAGACCCAGTGGGAACAAATCAACAAAGCACAGGCGTTGTGGACGCGTTCTAAGTCAGAAATCAGTGATGAAGAGTATCAAGAGTTCTATAAACACGTTTCCCATGATTATGCTGACCCACTGGTGTGGAGCCATAACCGTGTAGAAGGTAAAAACGATTATACCAGCCTACTTTATATTCCAGCGAAAGCACCTTGGGATATGATGAATCGTGATCATAAATCAGGCTTGAAACTTTATGTTCAGCGTGTATTTATCATGGATGATGCTGCGCAATTTATGCCGTCCTACTTGCGCTTTGTACGTGGCTTAATCGACTCAAACGATTTACCGCTTAATGTTTCACGCGAGATTTTACAAGATAACAAGGTGACTCAATCATTGCGTAATGCTTGTACCAAGCGTGTATTGACCATGCTTGAACGTATGGCGAGCAATGATGCTGATAAATATCAAACCTTCTGGAAAGAGTTTGGTTTGGTACTCAAAGAGGGGCCTGCAGAAGATTTTGCTAATAAAGAGAAGATCGCCAGCCTATTGCGCTTCGCCTCGACCGAGGTTGACTCAGCAGAGCAAACGGTTAGTTTAGCGGCTTATGTTGAACGGATGAAAGAGGGGCAGGATAAAATCTACTACCTCACCGCCGATAGCTATGCAGCGGCCAAAAATAGCCCGCACCTAGAGCAGTTTAAAGCCAAAGGTATCGAAGTTATTTTAATGTTTGATCGCATTGATGAGTGGTTGATGAATTACCTCACTGAGTTTGATGGAAAAATGTTCCAATCCATCACCAAAGCAGGGCTAGATCTGAGCCAGTTCGAAGATGAAGCGGAAAAAGAGAAGCATAAAGAGACTGAAGAAGAGTTTAAATCGGTGGTTGAACGTACGAAGCAGTACCTTGGCGATCGTGTCAAAGAGGTTCGAACTACCTTTAAACTGGCAAGTACTCCAGCGGTTGTTGTGACCGACGATTATGAGATGGGTACGCAGATGGCAAAATTGCTTGCTGCGGCTGGTCAACCGGTACCAGAGGTGAAGTATATTTTGGAACTTAACCCTGAACATGCGTTAGTGAAACGGATGGCCGATGAAGCGGATGAGCAAGTATTTGGTCGCTGGGTTGAAGTTTTACTAGGTCAAGCGACGCTTGCTGAGCGTGGTTCGATGGAAGATCCGTCACAATTCCTAACCGCAATTAATCAGCTTTTGACTAAGGTTGAATAGCTAACTGGCTAACAAAAAGCTCGCAACTGCGAGCTTTTTGCTTTGAATAGCGATTCTCTGCTGAGAACGAGCGATATTTTAGGCAAACTTGCAGCGAACATCCGGCCAAGATTATATTCTTTAGTCTTAATCTGGTTAGTCGCTTAAATTTGTATGTTAGAATGCATCGCTTGAATGCGATCGGTAAGCTGTGTATGTTGCTCGCCGAATTATTATTCACTCATCTCATTACCGTTATACCGAAACTTACCGTTGGTTTTAAGTCTCATCTGGTTGTGAGCTTCGGTATAAATCATAATTTTCTAAAGAGGATTAAACATGCGCATCATTCTTCTAGGTGCTCCCGGTGCAGGTAAAGGCACTCAAGCTCAATTCATCATGGAGAAGTACGGTATTCCACAAATCTCTACTGGTGATATGTTACGTGCTGCGATTAAAGCAGGTACTGAACTTGGCAAAAAAGCGAAATCAGTGATTGATGCTGGTCAACTTGTTTCTGATGAAATCATCCTTGGCTTAATCAAAGAACGCATCACCCAAGCCGATTGTGAAAAGGGCTTTTTACTCGATGGTTTTCCTCGCACGATTCCTCAAGCTGATGGCTTAAAAGCAATGGGTATTAATGTTGACTATGTGATTGAGTTTGATGTTGCCGATGACGTTATTGTTGAGCGTATGGCGGGACGTCGTGCTCACTTGGCTTCTGGTCGTACCTACCACGCCATTTACAACCCGCCAAAAGTGGAAGGTAAAGATGACGTAACAGGTGAAGATCTTGTCGTTCGTGATGATGACAAAGAAGAAACCGTTCGTGCTCGTTTAGGTGTTTACCACGAGCAAACAGCGCCACTGATCACTTACTACGGTAAAGAAGCACAAATGGGTAATACGAAATACCTAAAATTTGATGGCACTAAGCCAGTTGCTCAAGTTAGCGCTGATATTGAGAAAGCATTAGCATAATTGGCTCAGTATAGGCTTGTTAACTTTGTTATAGTGAAAGCGACCTAAAGGTCGCTTTTTTTATGAACTTTCCTGCCGCGAATTCGTACTCAATAATTAACAATGAAATGGATGAATGGAAGTAATGCAAAATAATCAAAAACAGGGTGTGCTATTGGTTAACTTGGGAACGCCGAGTGAACCGACGGCATCGGCAGTAAAACGATTTTTAAGCCAATTTTTACATGACCAACGTGTGGTTGATATGAATCGTTGGATCTGGTGTCCATTATTACATGGTGTGATTCTTCCGCTGCGAGCCCCCAAGGTTGCTAAGTTATATCAATCTGTTTGGATGGAAGAAGGCTCTCCTTTGATGGTGTACTCTAAACGCCAAGTGCAAGCGTTAGAACAGTATCTCGGTGCACCAGTGGAACTTGGTATGACCTATGGTTCACCAAGCCTTTTAGAGGGTATCAACGCATTATTGGAGCGTGGTGTTGAAGAGATTGTGGTGCTGCCTCTGTACCCTCAATATTCTGGTACTACTACGGCTGCCGTGTTTGATGGCCTTGCCAAAGCGATGAAACGTATGCCTGTGACGCCCAATTTACGTTTTATTCGTGATTATCATAATCACCCTGCTTATATACGATCTTTGGCGAGTAAAGTCCGTGACTCTTGGCAACGTAACGGGCAAGGTGACTATTTGCTTTGTTCCTACCACGGTATCCCTAAGCGATACGCCGATAACGGTGATATCTACCCACAGCACTGCCAAAAAACCACAGAACTTTTGGCACAAGAACTTGGTTTGAATGCTGACCAAATCGGCATGACTTATCAGTCTATTTTTGGACGTGAAGAGTGGCTACAGCCTTATACGGATAAAACATTAGAGGCTCTGCCAAGCCGCGGTATTAAAAAGTTGGATATCATCACTCCCGCCTTCTCGGTGGATTGTTTAGAAACCCTAGAAGAGATAGCTGAGCAAGGTAAAGAAACTTTTATTCACGCTGGTGGAGAATTGTTTACCTACATTGAGTGCCTAAATGATTCGGCAATGCATATAGAAATGATGGCTTCCTTAGTTAAGCGCTGATGAGTTGAATTCTTTTCTAGTACAAAAACGGTCACTATAGCGTGACCGTTTGTCATTATTATTCTTGAATTACTACTAGGTATATTTGAAGCTAAACCAACTGAGTTTGTTGCTCTTCAATTTCTTCAGCGTAGCTTGTCGCTCTTTCTGCACCGTGCATCCAACGGACGAGCGTGTTAGAGCACAACAGTAAAATGACGCCGCCAATGGTTGCTGTTACTGCAATACCGCTGAAGATAGCCATCGCACCAAGCTCTCCCACATGAGAACCTACATGGCCTGCTACATAATTCGCGATTGCGTTACAACCGAACCATGCTCCCATCATTAATGAAGCAAGGCGTAGTGGGGCTAGTTTAGTGACAAGCGATAGACCAATTGGTGATAGACACAGTTCGCCCAAGGTATGGAAGAAGAAGGCACCGACAAGCCATAGCATTGATGTTTTTACGGTAGTGTCACCACCTTGCTCCATAACCGCACCAACCATGCATAGGAAGCCTAGGGCTAAGAAGAACATCGCTAATGCAAACTTCATTGGCGAGTTTGGTTCACGCTTACCTAATTTTACCCATAATACGGCTAATACAGGGGCAAGAGTAATAATGAAAAATGGATTTAACGATTGGAACCAAGCCGCAGGTATCTCAAAACCGCCCATCATACGATCAGTGTATTGCTGCGTGTAAATGTTCATTAAACCACCAGCTTGTTCGAAACCCGCCCAGAAAACAATAGTAAACAAACTCATCACAAGGATAACTTTGATACGATCTACTTCTGCTTTCGTTAGTGGTTCTTTATTTGCTGATTTTTTCAGTTTTAGATCGCGCTTAGCTGCTGGTTCGCGGCCAATATTACCAAGCCATGATTGAGCCATTGCCATTTGCATCACAAGGCTGATCAGCATACCAATACCAGCGGCCACAAAACCGGCTTTCCAACCAAATGAGTTAGTAACTGAACCAGAGATCACACCAGCAAGTAGCGCACCTAAATTGATCCCCATGTAGAAGATGGTGAACGCGCCATCACGACGGTTATCACCTTCATTATATAGGTCACCAACCATTGTTGAGATATTGGGCTTAAATAGACCGTTACCACAGATAAGCAGTGCAAGGCCTAAATAGAAAGTGTGTAGAGAGCCAATGCCTAGCACATCTGCAGGTAGTGCTAGCGTAAATTGGCCAATGGCCATTAACGCTCCACCCAATAAAATAGAACGGCGTTGCCCAAGGTAGTTATCTGCAAGGTAACCACCAATAAGCGGTGTGATGTAGACTAGCCCTGTATAGGTGCCGTAAAGATCGAGTGCATCTTTAGTCGACCAACCTAGACCGCCATTCATCGTTGCGTCTGTAAGATAAAGTACCAAAATGGCGCGCATCGCATAATACGAAAAACGCTCCCATAGCTCTGTGCCAAAAAGTAAAAATAGGCCCCTTGGGTGCCCAAAGTATTGATGTTGGTTTGTCATAAGAATTATTAGTATTTGAGATGAGAAAAATTGTGCTTTAGATATACATGGGCTTTTAGCGTATCGCAATGAGTAAAATCAGTATTTTATTCTGGCATTATTAACTAACTCATTGTTTTTGAAATGCATGTCTATCAATACTCAAAGTTTTGTTGCGTTATGAAAACTTATCTTTCATTACTGATTATTTGAATTTGCCTTGTTCGGACATTAAGGGTTTATTTTTATGTTCAGTTTATTAGCCGTTTATTGAGGAGGAGGATGGTGTTAGGATTCAAGAAAAAGAAAAGCAGTAGCTAGGAATAAAATGAAACGTTGGTATTTGTTGTATTGTAAACGTGGCGATCAGAGGCGTGCTAAAGCACACCTTGAAAACCAAGGTGTCGAATGTTTCTACCCAGAAATTGAACTAGAGAGAATTCTTCGGGGTAAGCGGCAAGTTGTCAAAGAGCCACTTTTTCCCTCCTATATGTTCATTTACTTTGATTTTGAAATTGGCCCAACCTTTACCAGTGTGCGCTCCACTCGCGGTGTGGTTGATTTCATCCGATTTGGTTCACATCCGAAGGAGTTGGACAGTGATTTGATCGAGGAATTGAAGTTACTCGACCAGTTAAAATTACCGGTAGCATCGTTCAATATTCCAGAAAAAGGGCAGGTAGTTCGACTTAAGGGTGGGCAGTTCTCAGGAATTGATGCCATTTATCAAGAGCCCGATGGTGAGACGCGATCTATTATGCTGGTTAAAATGATCAGCCAAGTGATACCGATGAGCATTGATAATAAGCATTTAGAATTAGATTCGTGATTGACTCTCTACAGTAAGCTCTTTAGACAAATAAAAGGCGCATTTTGCGCCTTTTATTTGCTTTATTAGCCAGCGTTTTGGTTAGTACGCTTCATTATGCACCTCTTTGACAGCTCGGCCTGACGGGTCAATACAATTTTTAAAGGATTCATCCCACTCTATTGCTTTGGCGGAAGAACAAGCTACAGAAGGACCTCCAGGAACGCATTGTGCAGCAGACTCTAATGGGAACAGCTCTTCGAAGATCTCGCGGTAAACATACCCTTCTTTTGTCGCTGGAGTATTATATGGGAAGCGGTATTTTGCTGTTTCCATCTGTTGATCGGTAACTTTTTCTTCAGCAACACTCTTTAGTGTGTCAATCCAGCTATAGCCCACACCATCGGAAAATTGCTCTTTTTGACGCCAAGCAATCGAGGCTGGCAGATAATCTTCAAAGCACTCACGTAGAATGTGTTTTTCCATCTTGCCATTGCCACACATTTTGTCAGCAGGGTTAAGCCTCATTGCAACATCAATAAACTCTTTGTCTAGGAAAGGAACGCGTCCTTCCACTCCCCAAGCCGCTAAAGATTTATTAGCGCGAGCACAGTCAAACAAGTTCAACGCCAGCAGTTTACGCACAGTTTCTTCGTGGAATTCTTGCGCGTTTGGTGCTTTGTGGAAGTATAAGTAACCACCGAAGATCTCATCCGCTCCTTCGCCGGAAAGTACCATTTTGATACCCATAGCTTTGATTTTCCGCCCCATCAAATACATCGGAGTAGAGGCTCGAATTGTCGTCACGTCATATGTTTCAATATGGTAAATAACATCACGAATAGCATCTAAACCCTCTTGGATGGTATAAGTCATTTCGTGGTGTACAGTGCCAATTTTTTCAGCCACTTCACGAGCCGCTTTAAGGTCTGGAGCACCGTCTAAACCCACCGCAAAAGAGTGAAGCTGTGGCCACCATGCTTCTGATTGTTCATCATCTTCAATTCGCATTGCGGCGTAACGTTTCGCAATGGCTGACGTAATTGAAGAGTCCAATCCTCCAGAAAGCAAAACACCGTAAGGTACATCTGTCATCAGTTGGCGCTTAACGGCCGCTTCTAATGCTTGTTTTAGCTCTTCTTTACTGCTGCTATTGCCTTGGACTGCAGCATATTCATTCCAATCTCGAATATAGTAGCGCTGTGCGCCTGCCTCTTTCGAGCTGTAGTAACTACCAGGAGGAAATTCACTGATAGTTTTGCAAATGCTTACCAAAGCTTTCATTTCGGATGCAATGTAGTAGTTACCGTGTTCGTCATGGCCTTGGTAAAGAGGAATGATACCAATATGGTCACGCCCGATGAGGTACTCATCTTTTTCTTCATCATAGAGCACAAAGGCAAAGATGCCGTTGAGTTCTTCAAGTAGCGCGGCACCCATGTCTGCATAAAGCGCTAATATCACTTCGCAGTCAGAGTCGGTTTGAAAATCGTATTTGCCTTGGTAACGAGCACGAATTTCTTTGTGGTTATAAATCTCACCATTGACCGCTAATATGTGCTTTTTATTTGGGCTGTAAAGTGGTTGTGCGCCGCTGTTTAAACCGACAATAGAAAGGCGCTCATGAGCCAAGATTGCTTTTTCTGAAGCATAGATGCCAGACCAGTCAGGGCCGCGGTGACGCATTTTTTTAGACATCTCTAGCGCTATTGGGCGTAACGCTGTTGCATCACTTTTAATATCAAGAATGCCAAATATAGAACACATACAACTTCCTTTTGATGATTTTTAATCTGTTGGACCTAATTTGCCATTCTGGTTAAAAAAAGCAACCATATGGTGTCGTTAATATCACATAATACGTATCTTGGTGAATGTAATTTAAATAATTCTCACTTTATATGAATTTTTTCTATTTGTTTTCTATTTTTGAGCGATGGTGGGTAAATTATGCCCAACTAAGCTCTGGGGCCGTATTGAGTTGGGCATAGAAATGACAATGTTTTACCTAAAAATTGCGATGGCTTACCTAGACATTATTACGGTTTAGTAAAATTAGGTTGGAGTTGTTTACATACGTGACGGGCAAAACCGCTACCCGCTTCGCTATAGATGTTGAATGCTGCATCAACACCACTTTCCAATAGTGATTCCAATTGGTCTGGGTATTCGGCGATGGCTGCGATTTGTCCTTTAAAATTACGGTGTTGTAACTGCGATAGTGCGATTTGGTTACCTTGATGATGCGGCATAGCAAGTAGTACGAGTTTTACATTACCAGTGTCTAGAATACGCTCCCAAAAATCAGGGTCGGTTGCATCACCAGCAATAACATTGCGCCCTTGTGAGCGGTGATCATGAGCAACCTCTTCTCGGACTTCTATGCCTAAACTTATTTTGCCATAACGAGAGCGCAACTCATCATATGCACCGGTACCGATGCGGCCCATCCCTAATATGAGTACCTGGGCATGGCCTGGATTAATTAATTGATCTTTGGTGTTGAGTTTTTCAGCGGCATGTTCTTTTAGCCATTGCCGTGAATGTTGATAGAGTTCATGGCCTTTACGGCTTATTGGGGCTGCGATTACAAATGAAATGGATACCGCAATGGCCAGTGCGACCAATATATCACCCGACATCCATCCCATTTTGAAAGCAAGTCCTCCCACAATCAGCCCGAATTCACTGAAATTGAATAAAGACAAGGTGGCTAACAGTGAGGTTCTCACTCGGAATTTAAAGCGGTTGAGTACCCAAAAATAGAGGATACCTTTGATGGGAAGCAGCAGTAAGAGCAACAATGCGAGCGCAAACCCAGTCATTGTGGGCTGTTCTGATAGTCCAATATTGAGGAAAAAGCAGACGAGAAACAGCTCTTTTAGATTAAAGAGTGATTTTGACAGCTCAGATGCTTTGCGATGGCCTGCTAGCAGCATGCCTAAAATCAGAGCACCAAGATCGGGTTTCATCCCAACCAATTCAAATGATCCTGCTCCGACCACTAAGGCAAAAAATATACCAAACAGAACAAGCATTTCACCGTGACCAACCCAGTCGAGCAGTTTGTAAAATAGTGGCCGCATAAAGGGTAGGATCAATAAAGTGGCAGCGTACCAATGAGGAAGTTTTCCTGTCGAGACGGTTAAAAATATGACAGCAAAGATATCTTGCATCACAAGAATACCGATGGCGATAGTGGCGTATGTCGCGTTCATTTCTCCTTTCTCTTGCAGTGATTTCACCGCAAAAACAGTACTGGAGAATGACAAAGCAAAACCAAGCAGAACTAATTGTTCAATTGACATGGAGGCCAGAGAGCTAACCCCTAAATATTTGAATATCAATAAAGCAATGCTGAAAATCCCTGTCGAAAGGAGGTTATGAACCGTGGCACCAGCCCAAATCTCTCTCGCAAGTAAGGTTTTAATCTCTAGCTTAAGTCCAATTGTGAACAGCAATAAGGTAACCCCTAGATCGGCTAGGGTCAGGATGGTATCGCTGCTGTGGTAGCCAGCAGCATTAAGGCCAAACCCAGCAACTAAAAAGCCAACCAACGGAGGTAAATTGCATTTCAAGGCAATAAACCCTGCGAAAAAAGCCGTTGAAATTAGGATAAGTTCCATAAATTCCTTTAGTAATGCTTTGGTTTAAAAATAATGTTTTGGTTGTAAAAAAGGCTGTGTCATGACGACACAGCCTTTTATTATAATTCAATCGGTTGCTTAATCG
>NZ_CAWNIB010000035.1:0-10060 GCF_963874405.1 Vibrio sp. V08_P9A1T1 | reverse complement strand
AATATCAAGAGTTCGAGGGATAAGTTGGTGTTGGAGTTAATAACTGCGAGGGGGAATGTAAAAAAGACGCAGTGTCTGCGTCTTTTCATCTTTTGTCAGCCTACCTTGCTAGGTATTAAAATTTAGGCATTAAAAATTTGTGTAAATTCTGCGGTTGACAAATGGTATTGGCGAGGACAATTACGCCAAGCCGTTAACATGCGACGATATTTATCTGACATTGGCATTTGGCTGTTGAAGTGGTGATCAGCTTTATCAAATTGTGGGTAAAGCCCTTCAGACTCAACCAAGAAACGCACGTAATGAACGCGTTGTGACTCTTTAGCGATATCAAACCCTAAAAAGTGCAGGCGGCGCTGATCCACATTTTTGCTTTCTGCATCGGAGAGCATTTTGTGTGATTCTTGCATGGCGTGATACATCTCCATGATGTCGATCACTTCGCGGCACTCCGCTTCGGTCAAGCAGCCAAATTCTTTGTTGAGTTCTCGCATTTGCAGTTCATAACCACGTTCTACAATGGTTTGTAACCGCTTGTATTTTTTGGCGTTGTTGGGATCCATCTGTGACATCAAAAAATACTGATTAGATAGAATCAGTCGTTGAGCGTTAGTCATTTCCATGGAGGTAGCCTCACTAAATTTTATGTTCTATTTGATGGCATAAGGTTAACAGCAATTATCGACAATGAAACATGATCTCAACACGGATTTAATATGGAAAGTATAAAATGTGTGCAATTCTTGTCACTTTTTGTGTAAGTGGTTATAGATATAATCTTTGTCGGAAAAGACACGCAACCATTCTGGCTTAAATACGGATAGTATCGCTAACGCCATACCATTGAGCAGCCCTTCTGGGAAAGCGAGTAAAGGAACAAAAATTAGGTAATTATCGCGGATGACTTGCCAGTCATGTTGCCCAAGAAGCAATTGATAAGCGGTGTTAATGGCCAAATGCAGGCTACCCGTCAGGCCGCCATTTAAAAAACCAGCCACAAAAATAAACACAAAAATGTTGCGCGGTAGATAATGATAACTCAAAGCAAACAAAGCATAACTAACTAGGATTGGCAGTAGCGATGATAGTAGTAAGTATTCGGGGATGTTAAAGAAGGCCAGTTTACCGACCACCGCCAGTGCGAATGTAACAGGAATAGTTATAACAAATGCGCAGCGCCAGCCAAACATCATCGTGAGGGTTGTTAAACCGAGAAAATGGATAGGCAATCCTTCGGTCACTCCGGCTTGAGCTAACCACAAAAGAAAAAGCGCAAAAGAGGCAAAATAGGTGAGATGCTGAAAGGATTTCTCGGCCTTAAACTTTGTCCAAAATGAGTATTTAAAATCGCGAAGGGTCGTTAACCCAACAAGTAGCAGGAGCAATAGCACCGCAAGTTGTTCCAGCTGCATGGCTAGCCTCTCTATAAAAATACCAGCATTATGCTGGCATTTTTATGGTTATTAAATCAAGCAATCAATATTTTATGTTTGAGTGATACTGAGCTAAGATCCCAACGATTTTGTCCATGGTCTCTTTTGACGGCGGATTCACACCTTCTAATGGGTATTCTAGCCCCATTGCTTCCCATTTATGAGCGCCCAATTTGTGATAAGGCAGCAGCTCTACTTTCTCGATGTTATCCATATCTTTAATAAAATCACCAAGCATATGAGCCGCTTCTTCGTCATCAGTGTAGCCAGGAACAATCACATAACGGATCCACGTTTTTTTACCTATGGTGTGTAAGTAGCGCGCGAAATCTAAGGTTCGCTTATTCGACACACCAATAAAATCATGGTGGATCTCATCTTTCATGTGTTTGATGTCTAACATCACTAAATCAGTGGCATCGAGTACTTCATCAATCACGTCTGTGTGTTTGCGAATATAACCGTTGGTATCTAAGCAGGTGTGAATGCCCTCAGCTTGCGCTGCGCGGAATAAATCACGAACAAATTCAGGTTGAAGCATAGCTTCACCGCCTGAACAGGTAATTCCGCCGCCAGAGGCTTTCATAAAATGGCGATAAGATTTTGCTTCGGTAATGATTTCTTCAACAGTCACTTCCTTGCCTTCATGGGTGTCCCATGTGTCACGATTATGACAATACATACAACGCATTAGGCAGCCTTGCATAAAAACAATGAAGCGAATTCCAGGGCCATCTACCGTGCCACAAGACTCAAAAGAATGAATACGACCAGTTGTTGACATCAGTTCATCTCGAATAGGTTATTTGCCCGTTATTTTATTACAAATGGTAGGGATTAAGTAGGGTTAATGTGCAATTGCCGCCGCATATCCTAAACCATATGTTGTGGCTCAAAATGAATGTCATGAAATTCTGCACATTGACTACACTGTATAGAAATAAGAACTCGTTGAATGCGATAGGGTTTAAATAAGGAATAGTTTCATGGATGTACAGTTTTCTCAAAAGCAAAAAATCAGTCTATTTTTAGTTATCCTTTGTGTTGGTTTTTTAGGTTTAGGGATTTATACCGCAAAGAGCTTGATGGGAATGGATGAACAGTATCGCTCCAGTGGCGAAGTGGCATCCGGTTCTGTGGCGATATTTACTACTCAAGCAAATTTGTTGTCGCTTGCATCAGAGCTAAACAACATGCAAGGCAATCAGGTCAACTCGATTTTGAATAAATTGGATCAGTTGATGGAAGAGGTGAATGCTAATGTTGCTTTCCTGCAAAAGACCAATTTTGCTCAAGAAGGGGAAGTGTTGCTCAAGGCGGCCAAACAATTTGACCAATTTTTGCGTCCTTGGTTGCAAGTGAAATCAGAAGTGGGTTTCAACGTTAACGAAGGTAAGCTGGGCGAGCTGAAAACGTTGGCCACCACGATAGAGAAAAAGATAGATGAGACGGGGATGGTTACAATCAACTCGGATTTTCAAGCCATGGTTAAGGCGCAGCAAAATTATTTATTAGAACCCACGGAGCAAAACTTAAAACTGTTTAATCGTGCTATGGCCAGTTTCGTCAATATGTCTGATTCTTATTCGATGTTGGATCTGTATGAAAAAGAGATACAACAATTTAAACAGGCTTTTTTACGTGTGAGTGAACTGTCTCAGCAATTGCAAGTGATGGAGAAACAAAGAGGCGATACAGAGGCGCAAGTTAAGTCGGTGATTCAAGATATTTCAACCAAGCTTTCCGCGTTGAGTGAGCAATATCAGTTGGCCGCAAAAACGACCGCATCGCAAACACAGTGGTCCGTATTAGCGGCCTGTGCGTTACTTGCCATATTGACCATTGCTATTTTCCTTACCTTTAGTTTTTCTCTTTCTCGTTCTTTGTCGCAAACTATTCACGTGTTGAACAATATCTCGCGTGGCGATTTGTCACGCCGTATGCCGATGACGAATAACGAAAAGGACGAATTCAATCAACTGGCATTGGCCATTAACCAAAGCTGTGAAAATTTAGGGAAATTGGTGAGTGGTGTGCAGAAAAGCAGTGAAGCCTTGTCTGGTGATGCCGCATCACTGAATGTTGGATTAGACACTTTAGTGACAAATCAATCTGACGTTTTGGGACAAACGCAATTATTGGCATCGGCCACAGAAGAGGTCAGCGTGACGACCCAAGAAGTCTCCAATTCATTGGAGTTCGTTGCGGAACTCAGCAAATCTTCTATGCAAAGCGCAGAAGAGGGAGGTAAAGTGATTTCCGTTGCTATTACGTCACTGGTTGAGGTTGGTAAAATCCTAAGCTCGGCCGCAGGCCACATTCATCAACTTGAACAAGCTTCTGCAAAAGTAGACTCGGTGATGGACATCATTAATGGTATTGCCGAGCAGACTAACTTATTGGCACTCAATGCCGCAATTGAAGCGGCGAGAGCGGGAGAGCAAGGTCGTGGCTTTGCTGTTGTCGCTGATGAAGTTCGAAGTTTAGCAGTAAGAACGGTCAATGCCGTGGCCGAAATTTCCGGCACGATTGATACTATGCAAAAGGAAAGTGCGGAAGTAATCACTTATATTGCGCAATCTGAGCAGTCTATGCAGAGTGGGCAAGAGAAAGGTAATGAGGCAATACAGGCCATCGCGCAAATTATCAAAAAAGCAGATGAAGCGGCGAATAAAACAGAAGCCATTTTTGCATCGATCCGAGATTTGGCGACGACTAGCCATTCAATGGCAGATAATATGATACAAATATCTCGAGCCATGAAAGCCTTGGAAGAGAACAATGAACAGTTAAGAGCAACCAGCCAGATTGTGGATAAACGCTCTAGCAGCCTAAGTGTAGACTGCCAAAGTTTCACCATATAATTTCAGTTTGCTAAACGTTAGAAAAAAGCAAAAAGAGAAATATTACCGACACCGTGAATGGAGCTTTTGTCTTCCTTATACTCAGGTGTGTTTGCGGTGAACGTTAAACTCGCACCGACTTGTTGAATATACCAAGCCGCACCAACTACGGCGGTCGCCTGAAGATTTTCCAAGTTAACTTGGTAATATTCAGATGGGTGATCCAATCCGTTTAAAGGCCTATCTCCTTCGATGGTAATGTCATTGAAGCGATAGCGTCCTTCTACACCTCCGAATAGAAACCATCCAGTATCCGAGGCACCAATCATCCCTGCCGAGAAAGGGTTTTCTGCACTGATTTGAGCACTGCCAAAGTTACCCGCAAGATCGGTCCCCCAACGCATCATAAAACCTGTGGAGAGATCACTGCGAAAGTTACCTACATTGACCTCTGAAACGTTGGAAAGCTCAACGTCAGTTCCTGCATAGCTGCGGTATCGTGCCAGATTAAAGTGAGACAGATAACCCACGCTGCCGACGATTTTTTCCTCTACTTGGTAGGCCCAGCCATTGGGTTCGTCAGATTTAGTTATGCTGTGCACTAACTTTTGCGCTTTCTCAGAAAGCGCAGCATCTCCGGTGGTTCCAATGGTTAAATTTGCCCGCGTGGCTTGTTGGGGATGCAAACTAATATAGTTAAGCTCGGTGTGTAAATACCCAGCGTAAGGTCGTTCATTCGGCTCTGGTTTGGTGAGAGAAATCTCCGAAGGAGTCCACATTTTGTGGCCAATGCTGATTTCCCATTTGTCCAATGGGGCCGCTCCCCAAACAGAAAGGCTGAGTGGTTTAGCCCACCAATATGGAGCAATCGCCCCTGAGGTGTAGCTTAAAAATAAACCATTGGTGTAGTCGCGATCTACGCCAAATACGCCATCGTTATCGAGGTTAAAAGCAACCGTTGCGTGTTGAGAGGCCAGCGCAGAAGCACTGAGTAACGTCAATGGAAGAATGTGAAATAGCTTCATACGAACACTGCAGAGTATAGACAAGCCCTAATCATATAGGAAAGATGCGCTATTCAGTTGATAAATAGGCAATTGAATCAAAATAAATGTGGTAAGCGTAACATTTGTGGTCGATGCATTGCGCATTTTTGATTTCTGAGTATAAAAAAAGCCCCACTCATCGAGCAGGGCTTAACTATTTTGCTAGTAATTTAACTGAAATTATAGAGATTCAGTGAAAGTACGTGCAATAACGTCAGCTTGTTGTTCAGCAGTCAGTGAGTTAAAACGCACAGCATAGCCAGATACACGAATGGTTAGCTGAGGGTATTTCTCCGGGTGTTTAACCGCATCTTCTAAAGTTTCGCGATTAAGCACGTTCACGTTTAGGTGTTGGCCACCCTCAATGCCTGCTTCATGGTGGAAGTAACCATCCATCAGGCCAGCAAGGTTTGCACGTTGACTTGCTTCTTCTTTGCCTAACGCATTTGGAACGATAGAGAAAGTATAAGAAATACCATCTTGTGCATCAGCAAACGGTAGTTTCGCTACTGAAGTCAATGATGCTACTGCACCTTTTTCGTCACGGCCATGCATTGGGTTTGCACCCGGTGCGAAAGGCATACCAGCACGGCGACCATCAGGTGTGTTACCTGTTTTCTTACCATATACCACGTTTGAAGTGATAGTCAGGATAGACTGAGTTGGAATTGCATCACGGTACATCTTAAGTTTACGGATTTTGCCCATAAACGTAGAAACAAGTTGGCATGCGATGTCATCAACGCGGGCGTCATTGTTACCAAATTTAGGATAATCACCTTCGATTTCGAAATCGATCGCTAGGCCATCTTCGTCACGAATTGGCTTAACTTTTGCGTATTTGATTGCAGATAGAGAGTCAGCAGCAACAGACAGGCCAGCAATACCACATGCCATCGTACGTTTAACGTCACGATCATGCAGTGCCATTAGCGCGGCTTCATAGCTGTATTTGTCGTGCATGTAGTGAATGCTGTTTAGTGCGGTCACATATTGCTTCGCCAACCAATCCATGAAGTGGTCCATTTTTGCCCATAGTTCGTCATAGTCAAGATACTCACCTGCGATCTTGTCCATTTTAGGACCAACTTGGATTTTCAACTTCTCATCAATACCACCATTGATGGTGTAAAGCATGGTTTTAGCAAGGTTTGCACGCGCTCCGAAGAACTGCATTTGTTTACCTACAACCATTGGCGATACACAACATGCGATAGCATAGTCGTCAGAGTTCATGTCTGGACGCATTAAATCATCGTTTTCGTACTGGATAGATGAAGTATCGATAGATACTTTTGCACAGAAACGTTTAAAGCCGTCAGGTAGCTGCTCAGACCAAAGTACAGTGATGTTTGGCTCTGGAGAAGGACCCATAGTGTATAGGCTGTTTAGGAAACGGAAGTTAGAACGCGTAACGAGTGTACGACCGTCAAGACCCATACCACCCATTGATTCTGTTGCCCAAATTGGGTCGCCAGAGAATAGTTCATCGTATTCAGGAGTACGTAGGAAACGAACCATACGCAGCTTCATTACGAAGTGGTCGATCATTTCTTGAGCTTGTACTTCAGTGATTTTACCCGCTTCTAGATCACGTTGGATGAAGATATCTAGGAAAGTCGAAGTACGACCTAGCGACATTGCCGCACCGTTTTGTGATTTAACAGCAGCTAGATAGCCGAAGTAAGTCCACTGGATAGCTTCTTGTGCAGTTTCTGCTGGGCGAGAGATGTCAAAACCGTATTTTTCAGCCATTTTTTTCATTTGGCCAAGTGCGCGGTGTTGTTCTGCAATTTCTTCACGAAGTTGCATCGTTGCCGTTAGATCTTCGCCGTTCTCAAAACGCTCTTGTAGAGAAGTGAATTGAGCCAGCTTATCCTTCATTAAGAAATCAATACCGTAAAGTGCTACGCGACGGTAGTCACCAATGATACGGCCACGACCATAAGCATCAGGAAGGCCCGTCAGAACACCAGACTTACGACACGCTAGGATATCAGGAGTGTAGATATCGAAAACGCCAGCGTTGTGAGTTTTACGGTATTCTGAGTAGATTTTTGAAATCATAGGGTCAAGAGTTCTACCGTATGCTTTGCAAGAACCTTCAACCATACGCACACCACCGTTAGGGATGATAGCGCGCTTAAGTGGTTTCTCAGTTTGTAGACCAACGATAGTTTCAAGATCTTTTTCGATGTAGCCTGCATCGTGAGCAGTGATGGTAGAAATAACGTCAGTATCGAAATCGACAGGGGCCTTAGTCGCGTTTTCCTGTTTGATACCTTCCATTACTTTAGCCCAAAGCTTGTTTGTCGCTTCAGTACCTTCAGAAACTAGGAAAGATTCGTCACCTTCATACGGCGTATAGTTCTTTTGAATAAAATCACGAACGTTAACTTCGTTTTGCCACTCACCTGCAACAAAACTTTCCCAAGCTTTAGCAAATTGCTCTGCCATGACATACCTACCTTTTTAGTAGAAAAAACACGTACCGTCTTCACCGTTGAGCCAGTTATCCTCGAAAGGAGCAGTACACTCTATTAATACAATATCTATATTCACACTATTCAATTATCTGAATATAGATATTGTGCTTTTAAGCCTTGAATGCAAGATTAGACTAAAATTTTTTTGCAAACCTTAAACTAAATCAATAAAAGTTAAATTTTTCAAATAAAGTTTGGGTAGTGCGAGCACTACCCAAATTCGTATTAGTCCAAGCTCATTATAGCCAAGCTTTTAAACCGTATTGGTTTTCAAGCATACCAACCGCAAGCATAGCAATTAAACAGATGATCAGCACACCACCTGGAATGATGATTTTGTCGATAAAAGACAGCTTTGATGCACGTTCTTTGTCGCCAATTAGGCCATTGTTATCGAGTAGCATGGTCAATGCCCATGCTAGAACCGGGTTCACCACAGCGCTACCAAAGATACAAATGCCCGCTGCTTGTGAATCTTTTGTGTTTCTTACCATTTGCATACCCGCTTCTAGTAAAGGAAGAAATACCCCTACTAATAGAGCAATACGCATCACTGGAGGCCAAACCGCTACGTCCATAGGGAAGCCAAGGATAGCAATAGTCATGACCAATAAACCTAAGATGATGGCACCACCAGGAATTGGGCGTTTAGCAATCGCCGCTGGGATCATATACGTTCCCCATGACGATGTGATATTACCACCACCAAGCGCTGTACCTACCATTTGACGAATTGAACACATGGTCATTGTGTCATCAACATCCATCAGTACTTTTTCAGTTCTCTTCGGATAGTTCAATTCTTGGAAAATTCGGTGACCAAGGAAATCTGGTGACCACATCGCAACGGCCAAAATAGCAAAGGGCAATGAGGCGATAAAGTGTTCAACTGTTGGCAAACCAAGCATCCAACCTTCAGTGGTTGAGCCCCACCAGTAAACAGGATTAAGGTTAGGTAAGCCCATTTGAGTTTCAAATTGAAGATCAAAGCCAGTACCGAATAAAAGCGCAATCGCAAGCCCTGTCATTGCACAGACAGGAATTGCTAACCAACGCATGTTGATTTTTGCAAGAAATGCATACAGCACAATATTGACACCTAAAACCACTAGGCCAACGTAACCTAAGCTGCCTGCGGCGACATCGGCCGATTGCAAACTGGTAGCCCAAGTTTGGATAGAACCAATTTGGCTCATTGTTCCGGTAAAGCCGAGGAAGATAAGCAACCCGCCTGCGGTTCCCTCGGAGGTTAGATTGACCAGTTTCGAGCCTCCTTTAAAGTAACTTAAGAGAAGACCAAAAACGCCAAGCAAAATTGCCAATGCCAAAGGGTGTGCACCGGCTAATGCGATTGAGCCGATAAGAGGGATCATTGGGCCATGGTTGCCAGCTAAGTTGGCTTTTGGGTTTAAGAAACCAGAGGCAATAACACAGAAGAAGAGGGCAGGAAATAACATCTCTACACGTGCAACTTCAATCGCGAAGTCTTTACCTAGATGAATGTGATCCCATGCTTGGGTTAGGCCATCAGCCCAAGACATCATTACCGCTGAGTACATGGCGATGATGCCGATTGTGCCCGCGATGGCTGGTACAAAATCTTCAAGTTCAAAACGGAAGTCACGACCAGGTAAGTTCAAACCAAAGCGACGGGGCTTCATGATTTGCAGTTCGTGGTCTAGGTAATCTGAACGGCTTGCAAACTCAGATGCTGGACGATGCAGCTCTTTATAGCTTTTCGTCTCGATTTCTGAGCGCTCATTGTTGACTACGTCTGGCATAGATTCCTCATATTTTTAAAAGTTAGTAATTCGTACTGAATCCTAGTAATCCGCGAAGAAGCGGTAATGTTTTTAATTGAATATGTAGCACATTTCATATGTGCTTGCATAACAACAACTAAAAAAGAGAGTGTGGTTATTTATACAACCTTATCTTTGCTCGCGAGTTTAGCTTGCTTATCCTTTAGTGTGATTGATCTTGATCACTTTAAGAATAAATGTGAAAGAAAACTACAGCAGCCTAATGAAAACGGGGGGTTGAGCCGTTACTTGCTTGAAATAAGTTTTCACATTGTGATGTTTGTAAAAGAGTTTCAATGATATTAATGACCTTAAATATCCTATGAATCTAGGTGTACTTTATACATGAATAGGTTGTCTATTTTTAAGTAAATGTTAATGAAATGAGTTAACTGTTAATTGCTTGATGTGCCATTTATATGCGCCATATGGAGAAGTATTGGCTAAAAT
>NZ_CAWNIB010000034.1:0-10073 GCF_963874405.1 Vibrio sp. V08_P9A1T1 | reverse complement strand
GACCAAAAAACGTCGTTAATGTGTTTTATAATTAAGACGTGATGTAAAAAGGCGACCTATAGGTCGCCTTTTTGCTTATTTTTTAACAGAAAATTATTTAGTTAAATTAACTATCTCTTTAATTACCGCTAAAATGCGGCTTAACTTTTTTAACGTCAATAGGTTGTCAATGAAATTTAGCGCAGTGATCCTCGCAGCAGGTAAAGGTACTCGAATGTATTCTAATATGCCTAAAGTGCTGCACACACTGGCGGGTAAGCCAATGGTGAAACACGTAATTGATACGTGCAATAGCTTAGGTGCCCAAAATATCCACTTGGTTTATGGTCATGGTGGTGAGCAAATGCAGCAAGCGCTTGCCGAAGAGTCGGTTAACTGGGTGCTGCAAGCGGATCAATTAGGAACTGGCCATGCCGTTGATCAAGCCTCGCCTCATTTCCAAGACGATGAGAAGATCCTCGTGTTGTACGGTGATGTTCCATTGATCTCGGAAGAAACCGTGGAAAGCTTGTTAGATGCACAGCCTAATGATGGAATAGCCTTGCTGACAGTGGTACTGGATAACCCAACCGGTTATGGCCGTATCGTGCGTAAGCATGGCCCTGTGGTGGCAATTGTTGAACAAAAAGATGCCACTGATGAGCAAAAGTTAATTAAAGAGATAAATACGGGCGTGATGGTGGCAACGGGGCGCGATCTCAAGCGCTGGTTGTCAGGCTTAAGTAATGAGAACGCACAAGGCGAATATTATCTGACAGATGTTATCGCTGCCGCGCACAATGAAGGCCGCGCAGTTGAGGCTGTTCATCCTGCCAGCTCTATTGAAGTGGAAGGAGTAAATGATCGCGCTCAACTGGCTCGTTTAGAGCGTGCTTATCAAGCAACACAAGCGAAAAAGCTATTAGAACAAGGTGTGATGCTACGTGATCCTACGCGTTTTGATCTGCGTGGTGAATTACAGTGTGGGATGGATGTTGAGATTGATGCAAACGTCATCATCGAAGGAAATGTCTCTTTGGGTGATAACGTAATTATCGGCATGGGTTGCGTGCTTAAAGATTGCGAAATTGATGACAACACAGTGATCCGTCCATACAGCGTCATTGAAGGGGCAACCGTTGCAGAAAACTGTACCGTTGGGCCTTTTACCCGTTTACGTCCTGGTGCTGAACTGCGTAATGATGCTCACGTGGGTAACTTCGTGGAAGTAAAAAATACTCGTTTGGGTGAAGGTTCGAAAGCCAATCACTTAACTTATCTTGGTGATGCCGAAATTGGCCAGCGTGTTAATGTCGGAGCTGGCGTTATCACTTGTAATTACGATGGTGTCAATAAATTCAAAACCACAATTGGTGATGATGTGTTTGTCGGTTCAGACAGCCAGTTGATTGCTCCTGTAACGATCGCCAATGGTGCAACGATTGGTGCTGGTACTACGCTAAGCAGTAACGTTGCTGAAGGTGAGTTAGTCATCACTCGCGCGAAAGAGCGCAAAATCAATGGTTGGAAGCGTCCTGTTAAGCGTAGCTAACAAATGAACGATTAAAAAGCCGCTCATCATGAGCGGCTTTTTGTATCAGTTATTATTAAAAGACTTACTCTTCATCGCTGACTACGCGTGCATTATCTGGTGCGGTGAAGTGTTGAGAAAGTTCGCGGTTCGAGACGATATAACCAATCCATAGCCCGCCCATACAAATCATAATTGCAATACCCGTCACCATTTGTGCTTGGCTGGCCAACGTTGCGACCAATGCGCTGGCTAAACTACTAACGCAGATTTGTAAGCTATTTTGTAAACCCGCTGCAGTGGCTGGGCTTTGTTTGGCACTCGATAGTGCGCGGTTCACCACGATAGGGTAAAGCGCTCCGTTGGCAACTGCTATTAAGCAAAACGGTGCCAAAATTGGCCAAATTGAGGTCAGTTGCCACTGTGATGCAATGAATACTAATAAAGTGGCAACGCTGAAGAGGCCAATCAACTGCTTGAGCACTTTTTCGTCACCAAATTTATTCACTCCCACCTTACCTAAGTAGCCACCAACCATGAAAGCGATCGTTTGAGGAATAAAACTCAAACCGATATCTTTAGCGGCATAACCAAGGCGTGCCATAATCTCTGGCATCCCAGTCAAGTAAGCAAAGAAGGCCGCAGAAGCGCAAGCAAACATCATCACATTACCCAAGTAGGTTTTAGTGCTGAGCAGAGCTTTGATATCTTGCTTAATTGAGGTTTGTTTGGGTTGTGATTGTTCATTTTTTTGAGCAAAAGTACAGGCTACAAGCGCAACACCCATCAATGTCAATGTCACAAAAATACTGTGCCAACCAAAGTTATCGGCCAGTAAGACGCCTAATTGAGGTGCAAGCGCGGGTGAAAGCGCGACCAAAGGCATAATGGTGGCGAATATTTGCTGGCTTGTTTTAGCTGGGTAGCGTTGAATTACCATTGCTTGCCAGATCACTGCGGGAGCACACACCCCTAAAGCTTGCACAAAGCGCAACGCTAATAATTGCCACACCTGCTCGCTAAAAGCTAAACCAAATGATGCCAACGTGAAGAGAACTAGGCCAGCCGCTAAAGTGTTACGGTGACCATATTTATCGGAAGCTAAGCCCCACACCAGTTGACCTAATGCCATACCGACCAGAAAAACGGTGAGAGACAAGGCTATTTGCTCTGGCCCTGTGGCAAAGTCCATTTCCATCGCTTTAAAGGCAGGGAGGTACATGTCTGTGGCAATGAAGCCAAGCATAGAGAGCGCGGCTAAGTACAGCAACTGTAATTTTGATGCTTTCATTTTTATTACCATTCAAAAAAATTAATCAATATTTGGCCAGCATTAATCTATGCCAACCTTAATTTATCTACTCATCTATTCTATTTTTCGTTTAATATTAAATGAAACGCTAAATTTGTTGGTTATTAATCAAAAAAATTGAAGGCTTATGTTTTCTAAATCCTCATTAGAAATGCTTGATACTGTCGCACGGTTGGGTAGTTTTACCGCCGCTGCGGAAGTTTTGCATAAAGTGCCGTCAGCGATCAGCTACGGCGTTCGCCAAGTCGAACAAGATTTGGATGTGCTGCTGTTTCGCCGTTTACCTAGAAAGGTGGAACTGACGCCCGCTGGTGAGCTGTTTATGGTGGAGGCTCGCCAATTGCTTAGGCAGATGGAAGAGATTCGTTCACAAACTAAACGCGCGGCGCATGGTTGGCAGAAAACGCTAAAATTGACGCTTGATAACGTAGTCAAACTCGACAAAATGAAACCGCTGGTGGAAGATTTTTATCGCACGTTTGAGTTTGCTGAGCTGCAAATCAACATGGAAGTCTTTAATGGCTCATGGGAAGCTATTGCGCAAGGTCGAGCTGACATTGTGATTGGTGCAACCTCTGCGATTCCTGTCGGTGGTGATTTTGAAGTGCGTGACATGGGCGTGTTGGATTGGGCATTTGTAATGTCTCCTCATCACCCTTGTGCTCAAGAGCCCTATTTAAGCGAAGATTTTGTCAGTCAGTTCCCGGCGATTTGTTTGGATGACACGTCAAGTGTGTTACCCAAGCGACATACGGATCACTACCCGCAGCAACGGCGTTTACTTTTACCGAATTGGTATAGTGCGATTGAATGCTTAAAAAATGAAGTCGGTGTGGGCTACATGCCAAGACACATTGCACAACCTTTGATTGTTGATGGTGGGTTGGTTGAACGGGTTCTCACCGTTGATAAACTGCTTAGTCAATGCTGTTTAGTATGGCGCAAAGATGATAATCATAAATTGATCGAGTGGATGGTAAATTATCTGGGCAGTAGCGATCAACTTTATCGTGATTGGCTTCAAGCTAAATAACCTAATAAGAAGAGCCAGCAGAGCTGGCTCTTAAAAGACTCTTCAGTGAGAAGAAAAACAGAATGGTTATGGGCGCTCAAAAATAGTCGCAATGCCTTGGCCTAAACCAATGCACATCGTTGCTAGACCATATTTGGCGTCTTTCGCTTCCATCAAGTTAATCAGTGTGGTGGAGATGCGCGTGCCAGAACACCCGAGAGGGTGACCCAGTGCGATCGCCCCTCCGTTTAGGTTAACCTTCTCATCCACTACATCGAGCAAACCGAGATCTTTCGCGCAAGGTAGAGATTGAGCTGCAAACGCTTCGTTTAACTCAATCACATCCATATCTTGCATGGTGAGGCCTGCACGCTGTAGCGCTTTATGGGTCGCCGGAACTGGCCCGTAACCCATAATTGAAGGATCGCAACCAGCGACGGCCATTGATTTCACACGCGCACGAATCTTTAAGCCAAGCGCATTGGCTTTCTCTTCGCTCATGATCAACATCGCCGATGCGCCATCGGACAGAGCCGATGAGGTGCCTGCCGTTACAGTACCATTGGCTGGGTCAAAAACAGGACGCAACTGTGCTAGCCCCTCAACAGTGGTTTCCGGGCGGATCACTTCATCAAAATCGAGCGTGAACAGAGTACCATCTTCGGCATGAGCTTCAGTGGGGAGGATTTCATTTTTGAAGCGGCCTTCAACGGTTGCTGCGTAAGCGCGTTGATGCGAACGAGCGGCAAAGGCATCTTGTTGCTCACGGCTAATGCCGTGCATTTTACCTAACATCTCAGCCGTTAACCCCATCATCCCCGCAGCTTTGGCAACGGTTTTTGACATGCCAGGATGGAAATCAACGCCATGGTTCATCGGTACGTGTCCCATATGCTCAACGCCGCCCACAAGGCAGATTTCAGCATCACCAACCATAATGGCGCGGGTGGCATCATGCAGTGCTTGCATTGATGAACCACATAAACGGTTAACGGTGACGGCACCAATTTCAATCGGCAAGCCAGCCAACAGTGCCGCATTACGCGCGACGTTAAAGCCTTGTTCTAAGGTTTGTTGCACACAACCCCAGTAGATATCTTCGATCTCTTTTGGGTTGACTTGTGGATTACGGGCTAAAATGCCTTTCATCAGATGTGCAGATAAATCTTCCGCACGAGTATGACGAAATGCCCCACCTTTTGAACGACCCATCGGGGTGCGTAGGCAATCAACAATTACGACATTTCTCTTATGTGAAGTCATTTGGACATCTCTCCTTAGATAGAACTTGCTTGTTGAGTACCGTAGAAGGTCTCGCCTTTTTCTGCCATATCAAGCAGCAGTTGAGGTACATGATACATCGCGCCCAATGCTTGGTATTGGCTTGCCATTGCAACGTAGTTTTGTAAGCCAAGACTATCGAGATAGCGGAATACGCCGCCTCTAAAAGGAGGGAACCCCAAGCCGTACACCAACGCCATATCCGCTTCTTGGGGTGAAGCGATGATCTTCTCTTCTAAACAGAGTGCCACTTCATTGATCATCGGAATCATCATGCGCTCAATGATGGTTTGATCATCAAAAGTACGTTTATCACCACATTCTACGTTAAGAACAGTGAGAACCTCTTCAGAGAAAGTTTTCTTCGGTTTGCCTTTCTTATCTAAAGTGTATTGATAGAAACCGCTGCCATTTTTCTGGCCATATTTATTGGCGTCAAACAGTGCATCAATAGCATCGCGGCCCTGTTTACCCATACGTTCAGGGAAACCTTGTGCCATTACTGCTTGTGCATGGTGTGCGGTATCAATACCGACCACATCTAGAAGATAAGCTGGGCCCATTGGCCAACCAAACTTACGTTCCATCACTTTATCGATTTGCGTGAAATCAGCGCCATCGCGCAGTAATAAACTAAAGCCACCAAAGTAAGGGAAAAGTACGCGGTTTACGAAGAACCCAGGGCAGTCATTGACCACGATGGGGGATTTACCCATTTTGGCCGCGTAAGCGACAACTCGATTGATGGTTTCATCGGAAGTGTGTTCACCACGAATAATTTCCACCAATGGCATACGATGTACTGGGTTAAAAAAGTGCATACCACAGAAGTTTTCTGGACGTTTGAGTGATTTGGCCAGTAGGTTGATTGGAATGGTTGAGGTGTTCGAGGTGATAACCGCATCCTCACCAACATTGGCTTCCACTTCACTTAGTACCGCGGCTTTGATTTTCGGGTTTTCAACCACAGCTTCAACAACCACATCCGCTTGCTCAATCCCCGCATAATGCAGGCTAGGCGTAATCGATGCCAGCACACTTGCCATTTTAAAACCATCAATTTTTCCGCGCTCTAGCTGTTTGTTGAGTAACTTAGATGCCTCTGTCATACCTAAATTAAGGGACGATTGAGCAATATCTTTCATCAAAACAGGCACGCCCTTTACTGCCGATTGATAAGCAATGCCGCCGCCCATTATCCCCGCACCAAGTACCGCCGCTCGTCCGGTTTCTTTATTGGCTGATTTGGCCGCTTTTTTTGCCAGTGCTTTAATATATTGGTCGTTGAGGAATAAACCGACCAAGGATTTCGCCGCTTCAGAATGAGCGAGCTTAACGAAGTGTTTACGCTCAATGGCCAATGCTTCATCACGGCTACAGCGCGCGGCTTCTTCTATTGCAATAACAGCGGTTATTGGCGCTGGATAATGAGGTCCGGCATGCTGTGCAACCAAGCCTTTGGCCATGGTGAAGCTCATCATGGCTTCTAATTTGCTGAGTGTCAGCGCGGACATTTTTTGCTGGCGACGCATTTTCCAATCAACGGTTTCATTGATGGCCGATGTGATGGTTTTGAGTGCTGACTCAAGCAGTTTGTCGCTATCAACAATCGCATCGAGCAGTCCAATTTTAAGGGCTTCCTCAGCACGACATGCTTTGCCTTGAGTGATCACTTCCATAGCATTGTCGGCACCAATTACACGAGGCAGACGCACACAGCCACCGAACCCCGGCATAATACCAAGCTTTGTTTCCGGTAATCCTATGCTGGTGGTCGCGTCACCAATACGGAAATCGGTAGCGAGTACACACTCACATCCACCGCCTAGCGCGTGCCCTGTTAAAGCGGCTAGTGTCGGAACGGGTAGATCTTCTAGTTTGTTGAAAATGCTATTGGCAAATTGCAGCCATTGGTCGAGTTCTTGCGCAGGTTTAGCAAAGAGGCCTAAAAACTCAGTGATATCAGCCCCGACAATAAAAGATTCTTTATCGGAAGTAAGAATAAGGCCTTTCAGTCCTTGGTGGGCTTTTAGGGCATCAAGTGCATGGTTGAGCGATTCAAGAGTGGCAAGGTCAAGTTTGTTCACTGACTCCTTGGAGCAGAAACGCAACTCCGCAATACCATCTTGTAATTCCTTTACCTGTAGGGTGTTGGCTTGGTAAATCATTGTCTATCTCCGTGACATACAACCTTAAGATCGTGTGTGAGAGTTTTTGTTGTATTAATAGTTCTGGTTTGACCAGTCGGTTTAGTTTGACCTGAGGATTGTTTAATTTCAATACATTTTTTAAACAACTGTTTAACATTGAGTGCGAATGGAGATCAGCGCTGCTTTTTTAAGTGCACGTGTTACACTCTTGCCATCCGCTCGATCTATGATTTCACATGAACGAACAACCTTATTTAATTCCAGCGTTGCCCACCCAATTTGAAGAGGAAATCAAAAAAAGCCTCTTTATTACCTATTTGGCCCATACTCCGAGTGTAGATGCTGCCAAAGCCTTCGTTGCGCAAATAAAGACAAAACATAGCGACGCCAGACATAACTGCTGGGGCTTTGTTGCCGGACGACCGGAAGATTCGATGTTGTGGGGTTTTAGTGATGATGGTGAGCCATCAGGGACGGCGGGCAAACCGATATTGGCGCAGCTAGCCGGATCGAGTGTCGGGGAGTTAACGGCCGTCGTCACTCGTTATTATGGTGGGATTCGTCTTGGCACTGGTGGGTTAGTTAAAGCTTATGGTGGCGGAGTACAACAAGCACTCAAGCAGCTTCAAACTATTGAGAAAAAAATCACCACAAAATTATCCCTAACGTTAGACTACGGTTTTGTGCCGATTGCTCAATCCATCATCGCGCAGTATGAAGCATTAGAAGTCGAAGCCGATTATAAAGAACAGGTTAAATTTCTTGTTGAGATAGAATTGCGCCATCTTGATGCCTTTACTCAAACTATCATTAATAAAAGCGGTGCAAAAGCTGTAGTGACCGCCATAAAAAATAATTAGGAAGTCAGAAGCTTCGCTTCAGAAAAAGCAATGCAAATTCGATCTATTATTCGTATCGTCGGGCTTTTGCTCGCGCTATTTAGTGTCTCTATGCTTGCCCCTGCGCTGGTGGCTTTGCTGTACCGCGATGGTGCAGGTGTACCTTTTGTCACGACCTTTTTTGTATTGTTGATGTGTGGCGGTTTTTTTTGGTTTCCAAACCGCCGCTATCGACATGAATTGAAAGCCAGAGACGGTTTTTTAATCGTTGTACTGTTTTGGACGGTTATCGGTAGTGCGGGTTCATTACCATTTTGGTTAGCGGATAACCCTAATGTATCGGTGACGGATGCGTTTTTTGAATCATTTTCAGCATTAACCACCACCGGAGCAACCGTCATTGTTGGGTTAGATGAATTACCTAAAGCGATTTTGTTCTATCGGCAGTTTTTACAATGGTTTGGTGGGATGGGGATCATCGTTCTAGCGGTGGCCATTTTGCCAGTATTGGGAATTGGGGGAATGCAGTTATATCGAGCAGAAATTCCAGGCCCGGTCAAAGATACTAAAGTCACTCCAAGAATCGCCGAAACCGCTAAAGCACTTTGGTACATCTATTTAAGCTTAACGATTGCCTGCGCGACTGCTTTTTGGGCAGCAGGGATGACCCTATTTGATGCGATTTGTCATAGCTTCTCTACGATCGCTATTGGTGGGTTTTCGACTCATGATGCAAGCATGGGGTATTTTGACAGTTATGCGATCAATTTAATTACGGTTGTTTTTTTGCTCATTTCAGCCTGTAATTTTACGCTCCATTACGCGGCGTTTGCGACAGGTGGTGTTCATCCAAAATATTACCTTAAAGATCCAGAGTTTAGAGCTTTCGCTCTTATACAAGTCATTTTGTTTGCGGTTTGCTTTTCGATTTTACTCAAACACCATTCTTACGACTCTTTTTATGACGCTTTTGATCAGGCGCTATTTCAAACGGTATCCATTTCGACGACGGCAGGCTTTACCACAACAGGTTTTGCAGATTGGCCGTTATTCTTACCTGTATTATTGCTGTTTTCTTCATTTATAGGTGGGTGTGCTGGCTCTACGGGCGGTGGCATGAAAGTGATCCGTATCTTATTGCTTACCTTACAAGGTGCTCGTGAGATGAAACGCCTTATCCACCCAAGAGCCGTGTATACGATTAAGGTGGGCGGAAGTGCTCTTTCACAGCGAGTTGTTGACGCGGTTTGGGGATTTTTCTCAGCGTACGCACTGGTCTTCGTGGCGTGTATGTTGGCATTGATCGCAACAGGGATGGATGAACTGAGTGCATTTTCTGCCGTCGCGGCAACATTGAATAACTTAGGGCCTGGATTGGGTCAAGTCTCCGTACATTTTGCGGATGTTAATGACAGTGCAAAATGGGTATTGGTTGTTTCGATGCTCTTTGGCCGCTTAGAAATTTTTACACTATTAATACTGCTTACCCCTACGTTTTGGCGCAGTTAAGGATATCCCGTGCAAAAAGCTCTTTTTCTCTATTCTTCCCGTGAAGGTCAAACCAAGAAAATTCTTAACTATATAAAAGAGGAACTTCCTGAGTTTGATTGCGAACTTGCCGATTTACATCAAATTGAGGATATTGATTTAACTCTTTACGATCGAGTCTTAATTGGTGCTTCTATTCGCTACGGACATTTAAATAAAAAGCTTTATCAATTTATAGAAAAACATGCCGAGCAATTAGCACTCGCTAAAGCGGCGTTCTTTTGTGTCAACTTAACTGCAAGAAAAGAAGCGCAGGGTAAAGATACTCCAGAAGGAAGTGTCTATATTAAAACCTTTCTCAGTAAATCAGCATGGCAACCCAAGCTAATCGGAGTTTTCGCTGGTGCTCTTTACTATCCACGTTATCACTTTTTCGATAAGGTGATGATTCGTTTCATCATGTCATTGACTGGCGGTGAAA